>JAQWQN010000024.1 GCA_029244465.1 Pseudomonadales bacterium | reverse complement strand
GGGCGGGCCAGATGGTCAAGCGCAAAGTCCGCTTGAAGCCTATGCCACCAATCTAAACGAAGAAGCAAAAGCGGGCCGTGTCGATCCGCTGGTCGGGCGTGATGCAGAACTTGAACGAGTGATACAAGTGCTATGCCGGCGTCGTAAAAACAACCCTTTGCTCGTCGGTGAATCTGGTGTGGGTAAGACGGCGATCGCCGAAGGTCTAGCTAAGCGGATTGTTGATGGGCAAGTGCCCGAAGTGGTGAGTGAAAGTGAAATTTTTGCGCTCGATCTAGGGGCTTTGCTGGCCGGTACAAAATATCGCGGTGACTTCGAGAAGCGGTTCAAAGCGGTGCTTGCGGAACTCAAGAAGAACGAAGGTTCCATCCTTTTCATAGATGAGGTGCATACGATCATTGGTGCAGGTGCGGCCTCCGGTGGTGTGATGGACGCTTCAAATCTTCTCAAGCCATTGCTGACATCTGGGCAAATCCGTTGCATGGGATCAACCACATACCAAGAGTATCGAGGCATCTTTGACAAAGATCGTGCTTTGTCTCGCCGTTTTCAGAAAATTGATGTAAACGAACCTGATGTAGAAGATACCTACAAAATTCTCAAAGGCCTGAAATCCAGATTTGAAGAGCATCATGGTCTGCGCTATACGGATAAAGCACTTCGGGCGGCATCCGAACTGGCAGCGAAGTACATCAACGATAGATTTATGCCTGACAAAGCGATCGACGTGGTCGACGAGGCGGGCGCTGCACAGCAATTACAACCGCCAAGCAGGCGTAAGAAGAGTATTGGCCAAGCCGATGTCGAGGCTGTGGTTGCAAAGATTGCCCGCATCCCACCAAACCAAGTCTCGAGCTCTGACAAGAAGGATCTCAAAGACCTGGATCAAAAACTCAAAATGGTGGTCTTTGGGCAGGATGAAGCCATTGATCAAATGTCTAATGCCATCAAGATGTCTCGTGCCGGACTAAAATCCGGTGAAAAGCCAATTGGTAGCTTCCTTTTTGCCGGTCCAACAGGGGTTGGTAAAACAGAGATCAGTCGACAACTTGCGAATATCATGGGCGTGGAACTTCTTCGATACGATATGTCGGAGTATATGGAGCGACACACGGTCTCCAGATTGATTGGTGCACCGCCAGGCTATGTTGGTTTTGACCAAGGTGGTTTGTTGACTGAAGCGGTCACCAAGCACCCGCACTCAATCGTATTGTTGGACGAAATCGAAAAAGCGCATCCGGAGGTCTTCAACCTTCTTTTACAGGTTATGGACCATGGCACGCTGACCGACAACAACGGTCGCAAGGCGGATTTTCGCAATGTCGTGTTGATCATGACCACGAACGCCGGCGCCCAGGAGATGGACCGAACGTCTATCGGCTTTGCCGAACAAGACAATCGAACGGACGGGATGGAAGTCATCAAGCGTATGTTTACGCCTGAGTTTCGAAATCGTCTAGATGCGATTGTCCAATTTGGTGCGCTTCCATTTGCAGTCGTTAAAACCGTAGCGGATAAGTTCCTTACCGAACTCCAAGCACAATTAGATGACAAGCGTGTGACGTTGCAAGTCGATGATGAAGCACTGGAATGGCTGGCGAAAGAAGGTTACGACGAAAAAATGGGTGCCCGACCCATGCAACGCCTCATTCAAGAGAAGATCAAGAAGCAACTTGCTGAGGATCTATTGTTTGGCGATCTGTCTAAAGGTGGCGGCACCGTCCGCATTGGTGTTGAAGACGGTGAACTCGCGATAGAGGTGGTGAGCCCGGTAGAGGTCTAGGTCGGTTAATTTCGAAAGGTGATCCTACCTTTCGATAGATCGTATGGCGTTAGTTCTACTTTAACCTTATCGCCCGTCAGGATGCGGATATAGTTCTTTCGCATCTTGCCAGAGATGTGAGCGGTGACAACGTGACCGTTCTCAAGCTCTACTCTAAACATTGTGTTTGGCAGCGTGTCCACGACCGTGCCATCCATTTCAATCTGTTCTTCTTTCGCCATAAAGGGCTTTGACTCTAAATTTGAGCCGCGCATTTTGCCGAAAAGCGCTCACCTTTACTAGGGGTACTCGATAGAGAGGGCATTCAGTGCGCCAGTTAGTTGAGCCTAATCCAGTCGTTTTTTACAAAAAGTTCAGTCGGTCTATAGTTGGTTTTGTAGGTCATTTTGGCGCAATCCCGAATCCAATAGCCGAGGTATAGGTATGGCAATTCCAGTTCTCGGCACAGTGCTATTTGCTGCAAGATGCTCATGACCCCTAAACTGCGCTTGCTCTCCGTCGGTTCAAAAAACGTATAAATGGCAGATAAGCCATTTGCTTGCTGATCCGTGACTGCCACGCTGAGCAGTTGTTCGTCTTTGTACAGAGACACAAATAGGCTATTTGACCAGGGACTGAGTAAGAATGAACGATATTGATCTTCGCTGGCGGGATACATGTCCCCGTCAGCGTGCCTGAGACTGATATAGCGCTCATAGAGATGGTAGTGGCGTTTGGTAAAAGCAGCGTCTTCGATACGGACTGTGAGGCCAGCGTTCCTTTTTGCGGTTCTCTTTTGGTTCCTGTTCGGTAGAAACTCAGCGACGGGTAGTCGAGTCGGGACGCAAGCCTGACAAGAGCTGCAATGTGGCCGATAGAGGTGACTACCACTCCGACGAAATCCCTGGTCGGTCAGGCTTTGGTAAATCAGTGGCGTGACCGTTTCATGTGGGTCAAAAAACAAAGTTTGCGCATTGTTCCGTGCCAGGTATGAGCAAGGGTGCTTTGGGGTAAGAAAAAACTGTGACTGAGGGTCTGAATGCTCATCTTGCATAGGGCGAATTTATCCGAGGGTCAGTCTAAATGCCAGCGGCCGCGTCTGGTTTGTTCTAAAGGGTTGGCGCTGAGAGCATGCAAAAATTCTGAGCGTGGCATCTCATACACGCCGAGACTCTCTAAGTGTGGGTTTTGTAACTGGCAGTCGATCAGATCAAATCCCCAAACGGAGAGGTGATGGTGCAATGCCTGAAAGGCAATCTTGGAACCATCTGGCACAAGACTGAACATAGACTCGCCAAAGAAACAGAGACCTAGAGAGACACCATACAAGCCACCCACCAATTCGCCTTCCAGATAGGTCTCGAAAGAGTGCGCGAGACCGGCTTCGTGTAGGCCAAGATAGGCAGTTTTCATTTCTGCAGTGATCCAGGTGCCAGTCGCGTCGCGACGGGGTGCAGCGCAATGATCTAAAACGCGGCTGAATGCCTGATCGACGGTGAGCACAAACCCGGCGTTGCGTATACGCTTGGCGAGGCTCCTGCTCACTTTCATCTGACCCGGTTTGATCACAGCCCGTTGGCTAGGGCTCCACCATAAAATGTGATCATCTTCTGGACCGTACCATGGAAAAATTCCGCGCGCGTAGGCCTCTATCAGCCAGTCGATGGTGAGATCACCGCCAGCAGCAAGCAGGCCGTCCGGTTCGCTCAGAGCATGGACAGGGTCAGGAAAGCCAACCGGAATAGTCGGCAGTAGTGGAATGCTCAGAAGTTAGGCGCCGCGTAAAAGACTCTGGAATGGTCCAGATTTAGCGTGGTTGACGATAATATCGAGCAAAGATTCCCCATGTTCGTTGGGTGCATTGACATCGCCGCCAGCTGACCTAAAACGTGTCAGAAAGCGTTCGAAGTCTTCGGGTCGCATGCTTCGATAGGCGTAGAGCAACCTGCTATGGTCTTTCGGCGTTGCGCCTAATGGCATTTTGCTGAGAAAACTCTCGATACGGGTATCATCCCATACTTCATCTACAACTTTGGCTTTATCTGCACGCATAGTTTTAAGTGTCGGTTCAAAAAGTGCCGCTATTCTAATCGAAAAGCACCCATGGACAGAAGACGGCCTAAGAATTTAGGCGGTCGCTTAAGCAAAACATTTTAAAAGAGGAATGTAGAAGAGATTTTTAAAAGGGGAATGAAGAAGAGATTTTAAGAGATTGATTTTGATGAAAAAAATTGTCTGCGGGGTTTGTTTCGAGAGTGTGTATTGCTTACACTCGCTCAGGCCAGCTGTTCAAGGATTATCCAGTGTCGACTTTAGCGCCTGTCCGCTTACTACCAGTCCGAGAAATTACCTTAATTGTCTTAGCCAGTTTGGCGATCTTTTTGCTGCTGGCGATCGTGTCGTATTCACCAGAGGACCCAGGATTTAGTTTCGCAAGTCCGCAAGTTGAAGCGCGGAACCTGGTTGGCGTAACGGGCGCGTATTTTGCAGACCTTGTCCTGTACCTTTTCGGCTATGTTGCTTTTCTGATACCGGTCGCGCTCGCTGTCGCCGGGGGTCGTTTTTTGTTTAGTAAACAGGTTTCGTGGCTCATCTTTGCGGTGCGCCTCTCAGGTTGGATCGCGCTGGCCATTGCGAGTTGTGTCATTTTGGAACTTCATTTGGCTGTAGGACAAGCTTTTCCGGCAGGCGATGGGGGCATATTGGGGCAATGGTTAGTTGCATTTGGTGTGCCCGTATTTGGAAATGTCGGCTTCACGGTTATCGCGCTGACGTTTTTCTTAGTGGGCTTTCAGGCCAGTACCGGTGCGTCTTGGCTCGATGTTTCGGAGATGGTTGGTAGAAGTTTGCATGGCGTGAGTAGCTGGACCATCTTTCAAGTTAATCGCGCGCAAGCGCGCTTTGCTGAGGCCAAACACAGGAAAGACATTGCGCGGCTGGCGGAATCGAGATTAGAACACAAGCCGGTGACCAAGCCGAAAGCACAGCGCAAAGCGCCAGAAATCAAGCCCGCTGTTAAAGAAGAACCCAAGTCACCTGCTGCTCGCCAGAGAAGCCTTTTTCGTCCGCAAACGGTCAGTGAGCTACCCGACCTTGACTTGCTCGATGAGCGCGCCGGGCAAGAAGATCTGGGGTTTTCCGCCGCGTCTTTAGAAGCGATGTCACGACAGCTTGAACTGAAGTTAGCGGATTTTGGTGTTGAGGCGGTGGTGGTGAGTGTCTTACCTGGACCGGTGGTTACACGCTTTGAAATACAACCCGCCGCCGGCATTAAAGTGCAGAAAATCAGTGGGCTCGCTAAAGATCTTGCGCGGTCAATGGCTGTAATTTCGGTGCGCATTGTTGAGGTGATACCAGGTAAGTCTGTGGTGGGCATTGAAATACCCAACGAACACCGAGAGATGGTGCAACTGAAAGATGTGATTGCCTCAGAGAGTTTTCAAAATGCGGCCTCGCCACTAACGCTTGCATTAGGAAAGGACATTGCGGGGGCTACGCAGGTCACTGACATCGCGAAAATGCCTCATCTACTGGTTGCAGGTACCACCGGTTCCGGTAAATCAGTTGGCGTGAACGCAATGCTATTAAGCATCCTTTGCAAGGCAACGCCAGATGAAGTCCGACTAATTCTTGTCGATCCGAAAATGCTGGAATTGTCTGTTTATGAGGGTATTCCTCACCTGCTGGCGCCTGTTGTGACGGATATGAAGGAGGCCGCGCACGCGTTGAATTGGTGTGTGGCCGAAATGGAACGCCGCTATCGCTTGATGGCTGCCCTTGGGGTACGAAATCTTGCCGGCTTCAATCGTCAGGTCAAAGAAGCGAAGGAGCGGGGTGAACCGGTACTTGATCCACTCTGGAAAGTAGAGGATGAGCCGGCCCCGGAACTGACCCATCTGCCGGCGATCGTGGTCGTGATCGACGAGTTTGCAGATATGATGATGATCGTCGGTAAGAAAGTTGAACAACTCATTGCGCGTATTGCACAAAAAGCGCGTGCTGCTGGGATACACCTGGTATTGGCGACCCAGCGGCCTTCAGTTGATGTTATTACCGGTCTCATCAAAGCGAATATTCCGGCGCGGATCGGTTTTCAGGTGTCTTCCAGAATTGATTCGCGCACTATCCTTGATCAGGGTGGCGCAGAACAGTTGTTGGGGCACGGTGATATGCTTTTTCTACCGCCTGGAACGGCTTTGCCGCATCGAATACACGGGGCGTTCGTATCGGACGAAGAGGTGCACCGTATTGTTCAAGATTGGAAGGATCGTGGCGACCCTGACTATTTAGAAGAAATTGTCTCTGGCCAGCTCGAGTCTGAGCCATTCCTTGCCCTGGAAGGTTCTGACAATGCGGAACAAGAGGATGCGCTGTACGACGAAGCCGTTCAGTTCGTATTAGAATCTCGCAAGGCATCGATTTCTTCAGTACAGCGTAAGCTTCGAATCGGCTATAACAGGGCTGCGCGTCTTATAGAGGCAATGGAGATGGCCGGGGTGGTTAGCTCAATGAATTCAAATGGCAGTCGTGAAATATTGGTTCCAACGAGGGATTAAAACTCTCTCCGTAGTGCTAGCGACAAGTATGTCGCTGTTGCTTTATACGCTGACCTGGGCAGAGGAAGAAGCGCAACGCGCGCTCGTTTATCACCTGGCTGAAATGAATAATTTTAGCGCCGATTTTGATCAATCAATTTATGACGCCTTCGGGCGCGTGCTAGAGATATCAAGCGGTACTGTCGCCATCCAAAAACCCAGAGCAAGATGGGAGACGATATCTCCTTATCCGCAGGTGTTGTTGTTGAATGACAAGGCGCTGGAAATTTATGATCCTGACTTGGAGCAAGTAACTCAACGGGACATCTCAAAAGGCTGGGAACAAGTCCCACTCGCTTTATTGATCGGTGAGGTGGGTGATATCGGACAACACTTTGTGATTGCGAGCGAGTTGTTTGCTCTGGATCTTACTGTTTTTACACTGACACCTAAATCTCCAAATGCTGTCTTTGAGTTTGTTCAATTGACCATCCAAGACGGTGTGCTGACACGGATTACAATTCGTGACCAAGGCGCTCAGGAAACGTTAGTAAGCCTTAGCAACTACCAGCGCGACGTGGTGTTAGAATCAGAACTCTTCAAGCTGGATCTGCCGCCAAATACTGATGTCATTCGAGGGTGATACGCGTAATGGTTCCTTAGACTTTGGGTCCAACGTCGACAGTCGACCGTTGGCAGAACGGCTGCGCCCGGCCACAATCTCTCAGTACGTTGGACAACAACATCTCCTTGGAGACGGCAAACCACTTGCTGGATTGATTCACAGGCAAGCGCTCTCGTCGATGATTTTGTGGGGACCGCCCGGGACGGGTAAGACCACATTGGCAAAGCTGCTAGCGAATAATGCCGAGATTAACTGGGTGGGCTTGTCTGCTGTATTGGCCGGTGTGAAGGATGTTCGCGAAGCCGTGGCGCAGGCTAAGATAGAAAAGCTTGCGGGGCGCCAAACCGTACTTTTCGTGGATGAAGTGCACCGATTCAATAAGGCTCAGCAGGATGCTTTTCTGCCGCATGTGGAAAGCGGCGCAATTACGTTCATCGGGGCTACGACTGAAAACCCTTCGTTCGAGGTCAACTCGGCGTTATTGTCGCGAGCACGTGTCTTTGTCCTCAAACCCCTGACCAAGGATGATTTAAGTCTGGTCATCGATCGCGCAGAGGATGAGTTGCAAATCAACATCACTGAAACCGCGCGCATCATTCTGTTGGACGTTGCTGATGGTGATGCAAGACGGATGCTCAATGTCCTGGAAATGGCAGCACAGCTCTCAGAAATAGAAATCACGGATGAAGCTGTGCAAGCCGCGTTCGGAGAGCGAGTGCGACGTTTTGATAAAGGTGGTGATCAATTCTACGACCAAATTTCGGCACTGCATAAATCCGTTAGAGGGAGTGCGCCAGATGCTGCCCTGTACTGGTTTTGTCGCATGTTAGATGGCGGTGCCGACCCGCGCTATATCGGGCGCCGACTGATAAGAATCGCAACTGAGGACATAGGTAATGCCGATCCAAGAGCGCTAACCCTGACGATGTCTGCGATTGAAAGCTTCGAACGGCTGGGTTCTCCTGAAGGTGAGTTAGGGCTTGCTCAAGCTGTCCTTTACCTCGCGTCTGTGCCTAAAAGCGACGCTGCCTATCGTGCGTTTACCAGTGCGATGGCGCTCGTTAAAGAAACAAGTTCCTACGAAGTACCGATGCACATCCGCAATGCCCCAACCTCGCTAATGAAAGGCTTAGGCCATGGTGAGGGCTATCGCCATGCGCACGGCGAGCGGACCGTCGAAGGGGCTTATGCCGCGGGTGAAACGTACTTTCCAGAGGCATTGGGTAAACCCTCATTCTATCGACCCACCGAACAGGGTCTTGAAGCGAAAATACGTGCACGTTTGGCGCGTCTACAAGCTTTGGACCATAATGGTGATGGCGAAGATGAGTAGTACTCTCTTTTTGGTCCTGCTCGGTGGTGCGCTAGGTGCCGCGACTCGGTACTTGGTCGGTATCCTGAGCGCGCATATCTTGAACGATGACATGGGTCAAGGTCTGCTGTTTCCTTGGGCGACACTTGGCATTAATATCGCTGGCTCGTTCGCGATCGGACTGTTGTGGGGCTTATATCTCGATGCCGATTGGTTCCAGCAGTGGGGGAGGCCATTGATTGTTATGGGTGTTCTCGGTGGTTTCACGACGTTTTCTGCCTTCTCACTTGACGCTCTGCTATTGTTCGATACACATAAACTCGCGGCTTTTGGGTATGTGTTGAGCAGTGTCGTTGGATGTCTTGTTGCAGTTGGTTTAGGTCATTGGCTCGGGTTCCAGAGCGGCGATTAATTTAGAGGATTGGAATGTTAGATGTCAGGCAGGTTCGCAAGGATCCGCAAAAATTTGCCGAAGCACTTCGTGTCAAAAGGTTTGAACTTGATGTGGATCGTTTTGTTGCACTGGACGCAAATCGAAGTCGTTTGCAACAAGCGGCAGAAACGCTTCAAAACGAACGCAACACAAAATCCAAAGCCATTGGTCAGGCTAAGGCGCAGGGTGAAGACATTGCACCTCTTGTCGCTGAAGTTGGCGATTTAGGGGATCGTCTGGCGGCTGCAAAACAAGAGTTTGAATCGGTTCAAACGGAGTTCAATCAGCTACTGCAAGCGGTGCCGAATATACCCGATGACAGCGTACCGCTTGGCAATAGCGAAGAAGATAACGTCGAAATTCGCCGATGGGGAGAGCTACCAAAACAAACCTTCGAGCCCTTAGATCATGTTGATCTGACCGCGGGTGGTGGACTCGATTTTGAGGTGGCAGCCAAAATTTCCGGCAGTCGTTTTGTTGTCATGCGGGGGCAAACTGCGCGCCTTCATCGCGCGCTCACCCAGTTTATGTTGGATGTCCATACCGGTGAACATGGTTATGAAGAGGTGTATGTTCCCTATATTGTCAATGCTGAAAGTTTGTTTGGCACAGGGCAGTTGCCAAAGTTTGAAGAAGATCAGTTTCGTCTCGACCAGGAAGCCGAAACGTATCTTATTCCAACTGCCGAAGTACCCGTAACCAATATTTACCGTGATGAAATCCTGGACCCTGAGGTCTTACCGATTCGCCACGTGGCCCACACACCCTGTTTTAGATCAGAAGCCGGTAGCTATGGCCGCGACACCAGAGGCATGATTAGGCAGCACCAGTTTGAGAAAATAGAGTTAGTACAGCTAGTCCATCCGGATTTTTCTTGGCAAGCTTTTGAAGAACTGACGAGCCATGCGGAGACGATATTACAAAAGTTAGAACTCCCTTATCGGTCTGTTGTCCTTTGTGGTGGCGATCTTGGCTTTTCCGCGACAAAGACGGTAGATCTTGAGGTTTGGTTGCCAGGTCAACAGGCCTTTCGTGAAATCTCCTCGTGCTCAAACTTCTTAGATTTCCAAGCTCGACGTATGCAGGCGCGGTTTAAGAATCAGGACACGGGCAAAACAGAATTGGTGCACACCCTTAACGGATCTGGCTTAGCAGTCGGTAGAACTCTGGTTGCAGTGCTTGAAAATTATCAGGATGGCGATGGTCGGGTGGCAATACCAGATGCGTTGCGACCCTATATGGATGGGGTTACACACCTCAACACTTAGCTGTGTTTTATCTACCCCTAAATCACAACCTCGCGGGTGCGGATTGTCTTGTCGTTGGCGGGGGGACGACAGCATTGCGCAAAATTGAGTGGTTGGTCAAAGCCAAGGCGAGCGTGCGGGTGGTCTCGCTTGAGTTTTCTGACGAAATCCAAGCTTTGGGGGATTCAGTGGCTACCCAAGTAGGGCCGTTCACGCCGGAGACAATCCACAATCACACACGTCTGGTGATTGCGGCAACCAATAGCAAGCTGGTCAATGAGAAAATATACCGTGCGGCGACTGAAAAAAATGTCTTAGTCAATTGTGTCGACGACCCCGCACATTGCACGGTAACGTTTCCAGCCATTATCGATCGTGAACCGATTATCATTTCTGTTTCAACGAGCGCATCAGCACCCGCGCTCGCAAGAATTGTGCGAGGGTGGATTGAAGAAGCATTACCCACCGGCCTGGGAGAATTTGCGCGTTGGATCAGTAAACAACGCCAGCGTATTGCCGATAGGCTGACAAGTTATGATGCGAGGGTACGTTTTTGGGATGAGTTTGTGGACAAGCAATCGGTTGGGGAACTGGCTGCGGGTCGTCTCGCTGCATTGGACCGTCGGCTCGAAAGCGATCTGTCTGCCAAGGTCAGACGAGGTAAAGCCACACTTGTTGGCGCAGGACCGGGTGATCCTGAACTCATCACACTAAAGGCACTGCGCGCATTGCAGACAGCGGATGTGGTGCTCTATGACAAGTTAGCTAATCCGGATCTGCTAAACTACGCGCGCCGCGACGCGCAGATGATTGATGTCGGCAAACAAGGTCCAAAGCCCAATGAACGACCAACGCGTCCGAACAACCGCGGCGCGCAACAAAGTCGTATC
>JAQWQN010000006.1 GCA_029244465.1 Pseudomonadales bacterium | reverse complement strand
CCATAACCAGTCGGCGGCGATGTTCCGACATGGATTCGAGCGCGGTGTGTACTTCTTCAATGGCGTTCAGATGCGAATCGACGTGGGGATAGTCCGAGCCCCATAGAAATTTATCCTCACCGACCAGATCACACTGGGCATCGATGCTCGCTTCACTCGGATCCATAACAAACCAGAAGTTCTCACGAATATATTCGCTAGGCGGTTTCGTCAGACAACTGGTCGCACTGAACCGTGCGTATTTCTCGTCTAATCGATCCATCAAGTAACGCACATAGCCGGCACCTGATTCGACAATGGCCACTTTGAGTTTAGGGTGTCGTTCAAATAATCCATCACATACGAGCGCGGCAACCGCTGGAATCAATTGCATGGTGCCGCCCAGACCAAACGAAAAAACTGTGTCTGGACTCTCTTTGCTGATGTCCCACCAATGTGTATTCGAAAGGTTGACCACCCGGTTGAAGCGAACGATCAGGTGAATACAGATAGGCAGGTCCGCGTCGGTCAACAACTGCCAGATCGGGTCGAAGTCCGGATGAGAGGGCCTTTTGCCACAGACCGGCTCTGGCGCGAGAAACATGCCTTTGAAGCCGAGCTTGAGACAACGTTCCAGCTCTGCATAAGCCAGATCAACATCGTACAGTGGGATATGAGCAACTGGCAGTATTCGATCCAGTGCTGGTTTAGCAAAGTCCCACTGCCAGTTGTTATAGGCTCGCGCGTACGCCATCGCCAATTCCGGATCGTCCTCTTTGTCCCAAAGAATGCCTATGGTTGGAAAGACCAACCCCTTATCCACACCCCAATCGTCAAGGAGCTGAACGCGCGCATCAGTGTCGTAAGAGGCAAGTGGACAACCATCCAGGTAAGTTAGGTCAGGATCGGTAAAGGTCTGAACCGCATCACGCTCCGCTCCACCTAAAGCCGCAAGTCGGCCTTTAAGCAGAATATCGTCGCCGATCATGATCGTCTCGATGCCATTTTTGTCGCGTTCGAAACGAATTGCTTGATGCCGATACTTAGGCTCAAGGTAATTTTGCCATAAGTCGGGCGGTTCCATGACATGAGAGTCCATATCGACGACCAGTGATTTGTTTGCATGCATACGCTTTACCCCGGAGCGAGCCTCAAAATCATGTTCGACCTATGCTATATCAAGCTCCACCTGAGGTGGAGGAAAAAGGGACTATGCGTATTCGCGAAATCGCATGGCGCCATTAGGTTGATAGAGCTGTTCGCGTTCGATTCTCACAGGCAGAGCCATGACCGATTGGGTGTAGCCTTTTTCAGTTTTTCTGGCTTCCTTTGTGCGCCGTGCTCTCTGGCCCACTAGTTCGGGCGAGGGATGGGTTACCAATCAGGATAAGCCAACATGGGTGGCGTCTTTGCAGAAGCAGGCCTTGGCGAATTTCGCCGGATAACAGCAACACCGAACAACAATGTTCATAGAGCGACACCTTGAGGAAAAAGAGCCCTGCAAGTGGCACTGGCTTTGTGTTCATGTGCTGGTATAACTAATTCATCGAAAACAGAAAATTGGTGGAGATGATGTTAAAAGCTTTAGTCACAAGCATTTTGATCGTTGGTCTGACCTTTGCTGTAACGCAGTCTGCGTTAGCCAAGCATCACGAGGCAGGCGAAGCGACCGCGGATCAACCACTGAGCCTTGAGGCTCTGGCCGTCGCTTTTGGTTGGGATCTGCAGGGCGCTCAGATCACCGCTGAGAAGATCGATGACGGCTTATACGTTCTCTTTGGGGTTGGCGGTAATATTGGGGTTTCCATCGGTGAGGACGGTGTTCTAATCGTTGACGATCAATTCCCTCAGGTCATGGAAAAAATTGAGGCCGCGATTGACAGCATCGGTGGCAACGGTATCGATTACGCGATCAATACCCATTGGCATTTCGATCATGCAGAGGGAAACAATACGCTAGGCCCTCAGGGCACCACCATCGTCGCGCACAGTAATGCTCGCGCAGATATGGCGAAAGGCGGTTTAGTCAACCTGGTCATTGCCAAATATCGACAGCAGGCTTACCCCAAAGCGGCTCTCCCTGTCCTGACGTTTGATGATCGCATGCAAATCCACTTCAACGACAATCAGATTGACTTAATGCATTTTTCCCCGGCCCATACCGATGGCGATGCAGCGGTGTGGTTCCGTCAGCAAAACGCAGTGCACCTTGGCGACGTCTTTAACAACTCTGGTTACCCGTTTGTGGATGTGGATAGCGGTGGTGGTATCGATGGCATGATTCATTTCTGTCAGCAGGTGCTCGATGCCGTTGGTCCTGATGCGATCATTATTCCAGGTCACGGCCCAGTGACAGATACGGCCGCACTGGCGCGATATATTTACATGCTAACAACGGTTCGTTCACGGGTCGCGGACATGATCGATCAAGGCATGACCCTGCAACAGGTGGTTGATGCCAAGCCAACGGCAAACTTCGATGAAGTGTACGGACCGGAAACGGCTTCACTGGGTTTTGTTAATCGGGTGTATACCAGCCTAGCTCTGCAGTAGTGACTGCGTTTTCGTGATGGCTGAAGTTCTCGCACGTGGTATCGGTGTACTCAGCCGCGACCGTTGGGCAATGCGTGAAGGCATAATGCACCTTACAGGTTCGCTGCCCGGCAACCGGGCGCCATACAATCGTGGCCAGCAATCTAACCGCAAGGTTCCACGACCAGCTCAGGCTAAACCGGTCCCGCGTACACCGTGATTGAGCCTCTTCTGAAGAACCAATTATTCTTGCGCTGGTTCCCGCTCGTTGCCGGTATAACTTTCGTCGCAGTGTTCACCGCGCTTGGTTTCTGGCAACTAGATCGCGCCTCTGAGAAGGTCACCATCCGTACGATGTTCGATACTGAAGAGGGATTTAGTGAGCTGACCGAAAACACCACGCTGACGCAGTTCGATCGCATCAAAGTATCGGGGCGCTATCGTGACGACCGCCAGGTATTGATTGACAACATCCCGAGAGAGGGTCGTCTCGGGCACTACGTAATTACGCCGTTTGAGCCGTCCACGAGCAACGAAATACTGCTCGTCAACCGAGGATGGCGAGCGAGGCCGGCAAGCCGCCCGGGAGACAAGGCCGATATCACAGTTGACGACAACTACCGCACCATACACGGCTTTGTGGGTCACTTGCCGCGCGTCGCAATCCGACCGCGCGAGGCATTTATCGAGGACGACTGGCCGCGCCGGGCTTTGTACCCCAGCAAAGAGGAAATCGCCGCCGAGATCGAACGTGACGTCCTGCCAGTCGTGCTGCTCTTGCACCCGGAGGGCGAGGCGGGCTTCGTTCGTCGTTGGGTGCCAGAGGTGAGCGGACCGGCAACCCATTACGGTTACGCCTTGCAATGGTTTGTATTGGCCGCCGCAGCCGCGGGCATCGCTGGCTGGCAGGTGCGCAAAAGACATCTCCATGAACGCGGCACCGACTCAGCGTGACGGCCAAAGTAGCGCCACCCTGCCCTCCTGCACAAAGAGTTGATTTGCGCTGGAACTCGCCGACAAGACCTCAGACACCTGTCTCGCTGAAGAAGATTTCATGAGCCACGATATTCTCGGACCGACGCGAACTTCCGGCGAGCCGTTTTTTGTTGCCATTGGTTTGTTATTGACCGCCATAGTGGTTGCTGGATTCGGTGCTTCAGTAACCTCTCTATCTGATGGCGTCTCGTCTCTGCCAGGGCTCTATCATGCGCATGGCATCATCTTCTTGTCCTGGTTTTTACTCTTCACACTGCAAGCCCTCTTTGTCCGTCAAGGCAAGTTGCGTGTCCACAGAACCCTAGGCCAATTAAGTCTTTTACTGGCCTTTGCCATGTTGGTGAGCGGCTATTTCATGATACGCGCAGCCTATCATGACGCAGATTTCAGAATCGGCACAAACTCGCACGATGCCTCGATGATGTTTCCGGTAACTGATCTGGTCAACTTCAGTATCGCATTTGGCTTGGGTTTGTATCATCGAGCCAAGGCCGTCTCGCACAAACGTCTAATGCTGATTGCTGGTATTTTGATCTTGGATCCAGCGATGGCGCGACTGGTGGCAGCGATTGGAGCACCGTTCATGGTAATACCGTTGCTAGAGTTGGGCTTATTTCTGATGCTGTGCGGTTATGACGTGACACGTCTGCGACGCCTGCATTGGGCCAGCATGCTGGGTTTAGGGCTTTGGCTTGCCGCTCTATTGGCTAAGCTGCTGCTGGCGGAACAGCCGAGTTGGAGTGCAGTCGCAGCCCGCTTATTGTCTTGACCTCAGTTTTGCCCTGCACCATCCCAGTCCGGAGACACCATACCCAGGAGCAACAGAAAATCTGGCCCGCTTGCCCTCGCGGTCGGGCATACTCAGCGCAGGATCAGGGTACATTGATTAATAGGAGTTACTGGCTGGCCTGAGCCATGTGAACTTAACTAAAGCCTCAACCACGCTTTTAAAAAAGTAGTACGCTGCTTGATTATGCATTTCACAGGGAACCTCTCTTGAAACGTCTGTCGCTACCCACGCTACTGTTATTGTTGCTGCTGCCGCTTAGTCACAGCTTTGCTGGCGACTTTGACAAAGGATTTATGGCATATGAGGCCGGTAACTACGCCGCAGCATTGAATGAGTTTACCTCGTTGGCTGAACAAGGTGAGGTTAGGGCGCAGTTCCTTCTTGCTCAAATGTATCGCCGGGCCCAAGGGGTTATTGAAGACGACAAAGAATCTGTTAAGTGGTACCGATTAGCTGCGGAACAAGGAATCGTCACAGCGCAGAATTGGCTAGGGTTTGTCTATCAAAACGGCAACGGGGTTGTAAAGGATGATAGAGAAGCTGCCAGGTGGTTCAGACTAGCCTCTGAACAAGGTCTTGCTAATGCTCAGAACAATCTTGGATTCGCGTACAAAAACGGCGACGGTGTTATTCAAGACAACGTATATGCACATATGTGGTTTAACGTTGCGGCATCTTCAGGTTATGAAGATGCAAAAAAGAATGGCTATAGACTCGCAAGAAAGATGACCCGTGAACAAATAGCCATAGCGCAGGATCTAGCCAGAGAATGTATTCAAAAAAACCACAAAAACTGCTAACAAAAAATCACACGTTACCCCAAGCGTATAGACGAGGGCGTGCATAGTGCGACCGAATGCTAGGGAGTTCTTTCTGCCAACGGCACATCACGCCCCTTCATTCCTAGACCCAAGCGGCTCCCGCAAAAGCTTATGATCGCGCGCAGCACCCCGTCGCTGTGAAACAAGCTCGCTGGCGTCACCATCAGATCTTTCGTGTCGAACTTTTGCCACCGTCGTGCACACAAAATCTCATGTCAGCGACCATAGTTCGCACCCAGGGTTTAGGCAGACTGCAGGAGATCTCGTTGACTATCGAGACGAACAAGACCTCAGGACAGAAAACGTCACGCCCTCCCAGTGAGTCGGACCTGTTATATTTGTTGCACATCGATTCAGCTTCCAAATCAATCAGTAAATGAGGCCCATGCAGCAAAGTAAAACGCGTTTTCTGACCACCCACGCGGGCAGCTTGCCGCGTCAAGATGAACTGGTGGCACTACAGGTTGCACAATTCCAGGATCAAGTAATAGACGCGGAACGTCTACAGGAGATGATCACGATGTCGACCCAGAATGTGATCCGTCAACAAGCCGACGCCGGCATAGATATCGGTAACAATGGCGAACAGGCTCGTGAGAGTTTCTTTACCTATGTGCAGCACCGTATGTCCGGGTTTGGTGGGACCAGCAAACGACCTGCCTTCCAAGACATGGCTCGATACCCAAGCTGGGTAAAACTGAAACTGCCTGATTATCTGGGCGGCGTCAGTCTCACAGCCGCGCCTCAGGCACAAAGTGAGGTGCGCTACATAGATCGCAACCCGTTAGATGCGGAGCTCGCACAATTCGACCACCTGTTGCAAACAGCTGGCCAACCGTTCACAGAGACTTTTGTCACAGCACCCTCTCCCGGGATTATCGCTGCGGCCATGCAGAATCGATACTACGAAGACCTGGACGCCTATATCGACGCACTGGCAGCCGCACTGAAAACAGAATATGACGCCATCCATAAAGCCGGACACCTACTGCAGCTGGACTGTCCCGATCTGGCCATGGAACGGCACACTTACTTTGCCAACGCCACCGATGCCGAGTTCATCACTTTTATGGAAAAAGTCATTGGTGCCATTGCTAGCGCACTGCAAGACATACCCAAAGAACGTGTTCGCATGCACGTTTGCTGGGGCAATTACAACGGTCCTCACGATGTCGACGTGCCGCTTGCTACCATCCTGCCGACGCTGATTAGCGCGAATGTCGGCGCACTAATGCTGTCTATGGCCAATCCTCGCCATGCCCACGAGTACAAATTACTGACCCCTCAAGCCATTCCTGACGAGATGCTGATTGTCGCCGGCGTCATAGACACAACCACGCACTACATCGAACACCCCGAGGTTGTTGCTGACCGCCTGGAGCGGGTGGCAGAAGCCCTTGGCGACCCATCTCGTATCATTGCGGGTACCGATTGCGGTTTCGATACGGCAGCAGGATTTCGCGACGTCGCCTCGGAAGTCGTCTGGGCCAAGCTGCAAGCGCTGTCTGAAGGCGCAGCGCTAGCGACGTCGAGACTGTTCTAACCACTCGTGTTTGCAGCTTTGAACCGCACCAGAGAACCATGCATGACCCTCGTAATTTGTCGTCAACCGTTCGCAAGACTCGCCTTCGCCGCAACCGCGAGAGGCAACGCAAGCCTGTTACGGGCTCAAGACACGCACCATTGCAGCGTTGCTGGACGACAGGCAAGCCACGTACCGCGACTACGTCCGAATCCGGGCTCCACGGACCGCCTTAGGCCAATACCAAAATGAGTCTCTCGCAGACATTTGGCAACCTCGAAAAAAAATCCGGCGCATCGGCAGGGTTTGCGTGCGTATCGGCGCTGAAATCCGTCTCCGCGGGTAGGGCCTGCCAACCATTCATGAAAAGTTAATTCTCATTCTTTCATTACCCTATAAATCTATTATAAAACAATGAGATAGATCACTATTATGATATATTTTTGATGATATATTTAGG
>JAQWQN010000004.1 GCA_029244465.1 Pseudomonadales bacterium | reverse complement strand
ATCAACATTTTTCTAGCCGTAATGCTACTTGTCTGTGTCCTGGCGTTTGGACCGACGGTTTACCTATTGCAGATGTTCATGCAGAACACAGGGAGCTACATCGCGGATATTGTGGGTAAAACATTTAACTTGTATGCCTATGAACCCACGGATTGGCTGGGCGGCTGGACCATCTTCTATTGGGGTTGGTGGATTAGCTGGGCGCCATTTGTTGGTTTGTTTATTGCCCGAATATCCCGTGGTCGAACCTTGCGCGAGTTTGTCTTTGGTGCGCTCGCTGCGCCGACGCTAT
This sequence comes from Pseudomonadales bacterium, assembly GCA_029244465.1. Lineage (GTDB taxonomy): Bacteria > Pseudomonadota > Gammaproteobacteria > Pseudomonadales > Azotimanducaceae > UBA4421. The sequence continues at coordinate 12,511 of JAQWQN010000004.1, read as the reverse complement.
TCACGCTGCTGTGGATGACTGTATTTGGAAATTCTGCGATCGCTTTAATTCTTGATCAGGGCATGGTGGAACTTGCAACGGCGGTCCGGTTGGATGAATCGGTCGCCCTCTTCAAGTTTTTAGAAGATGTTCCGGGGTCGACTATTTTGTCGCTTCTTGCTATCGCGATGGTCTTCGTCTTCTTTATTACCTCTGCTGATTCGGGGGCGATGGTTCTAAATATGTTGTCGTCTAACGGGCGCGACGACACGCCGTTAGTGCGCAGGGTCTTTTGGATGGCGATGATTGGTAGTTCCGCCTTGCTGTTGCTTCTAGCGGGAGGCCTGTCGGCTCTGCAGACCGCGACCATTGCCAGCGCCTTGCCTTTCTCGGTGGTTATATTGATAGCGATCTGGGGATTTGTCAGGGCGCTGTCCATCGACCATGCAAAACGGCAGACACTGCTTCTGACTAATGTCGGACCGACTGGCGGGCCGGAGTCCATGGATTGGAAGTTGCGATTGCGCAACCTGTTACGCCATGCGTCGCAAGAGGACGTGACTGGCTTTATAGAAAGTACGGTGATGGGTGCCATGGGGCAATTTAGCGAAGAACTTAAGATGCAGGGGCTTACTGTTAGGCTTGAGCTTGAAGAGCCGAAGATTGCGAAACTCAGTGTTTTGCATGGCGAAGAAATCGACTTTCAATACGCAGTGGCCGCCAGGCTGCATGCTTTGCCTTCGGATGCGGTGATGGGGGAAGTTGTTCGTGGAGAAGACAACTACTTTCGCGCCGAAGTTCAGCTGAACGAAGGGAGCCAAGATTACGATGTAATGGGCTGGACGCAAAGCCAAGTCCTTCACGATCTATTGGAACAGTACGAAAAGCACCTTCATTTTCTTCATACGCTGCGGTGAGATCAGTCGAAGAGCGGCAAAGGATATTGTTCGGCGAGTTGATTGTGGAGACAACGGCGGACCCTTTCCGCTAACGCCGGGGATAAATAGCGCTGGCAAAATTATGGTCCTCGGCCCCGACTGATTTGCAAAAAAATGCATGATCGAAGACTCAGCGCGCGGCTGTCGACACACTGGCTGTCATCATGCAATCGTATCAACTCGAAGCGAGCGCGTGCCGGTATCTGTTATTTTGCCGCCCGATCAGGTTAATGACCGGCATCTCCGCGGGGGCCATGGAACCTTGAAAATAGGTTCTAAACATTAGGGGCGCTGCAAAGCAATTGCGCCAATAGCGGGATCACGTCAGTGCGGGTTGAGCCAAAAACGAGAATTTGTGAGTCATTAATCGATGAAATTCTCGGCCAGAAAAAGTTCAGTCTGTGTGGCTAGAATTTTTGCAAATCAATACCATAGGAGCTATCCGTTGGAAGTTGTCAATATTGCGTAGGATTTAACCAAATATGCTAAAACGACGTTCACTGCTGTGTGCAGTTGTAACCCTGGGGCTGATTAACATCGTGCCCGGCTATGCAGATAGTCTCGATAGTCAACTGTTGAAAGCCTATCGGAAAATTGGCGTTGGGCCTGATCAGACAGAGGCGTACGCGGTGGCGTACGAGAAATTTCTTAAGAAACGAAATGCCTATGTCCGACGAGCGCTCCATCGTGCATCCGGCGAAGAAGTGCCGGTAAAAACCAAAAAGGCGGCCGCGCGTGCCGCGCGGGGGTCGATGAAAGTCATGCGCAAGGTGCTCAGTGAGCACCAGCTCGAGTACTTTGAACAATATGTTAAGATTTCGAACAAGCAGTTTCTACGTGATGCGGGTCTACGCTAGTGTTGGCCGCCAACTGTGGTTTTCGCCGGCGCTGGCGGTTTTCAGGTTAGGGCGCGAGGTTAATCACCTCTGCCTGATTGGTGTTACGACGGTGTCGCGTTCGCGCCTGCGTCGTCAGGCAGCTGCTGGCAAGCGCAAAACGGAGATACCCCTGCTGTCGGGTGAGGTATTAAATTCGAGCAACTGCAGCCTGTCTCCTATTTGAGTCGCCATTGCTCGAGTTAGGTAATGAAGGCTGCCGATGGGTGGGCTCTCGGATAGTCGCGTAGGAACTTGAAGTAATGGCCCAGTGTGCGATCCGAACGAGTCAGCGTTCCAGGCCGAAAGCGCATGGAGGTCATGATGTGAGTGTCCTCGCCGACAATGCCGACTTCCGTTAACAGACATTGCTCAAGAAACTCGCGGTCGGCGGCGGTATCGCCCGTTTTTTCTACGGCGAGGACCATGTAATTGCGCGTCATGCCGGGTCGCACCAGCCCCATGGGCACCATGAAACCGAACCATCGTCCATCCAGATAGGCGCTTTGATAGTAAAGTGAGGTGCCGAATACCCCTACCTGCCAGGAGGCCGCTGTGCCGGAATCGAAAAAACCTTCGAACTCATACATCAAGCTGTGATCTCGCCATTGCATGTTGGACGCGTCTTCGTCGAAGTGGATGCGATGCAGAGTTTTGATGTGCTGAATATCGGGGGTATTACAGCACTGTACCCAGGGATCTACGGGCATTAGATCCGGCAAGGCGATGGTTTTGATCAGCATTTTTTCCGCAGCGAGGGGGAATCTCGGCACCGCGTACAAAGGCTCAATCCCGTTAAACGCCCAAATCAGGCCATAGCGTTCCATAGAGGGAAAAACAAAGAGGCAGGCTGAGGGGGGAGGGGTATCTCCGATCGCGGTTTTGGCGCAACGGCCATCTGTGCCATATTCCCAGTGATGAAACGCGCAGCGCACGCGCTGACCAACGACGTCACCGGCTTCAAGGCTGGCGCCTAAGTGCGGGCAAAAAGCACTGGTTACGTGGGCGCGGCCATCTTCGCCGCGCCACACCACGACTCGGCCGTCGAGGAAATCGAATCCTTGGATGCTTCCGGTCGCGACTTCTGTCGCCAAGCAGATGGGGAACCAGGATTGCGTGAACAGTCCGTCGGCACCTTCCGCCGGCACCGGCTCTGCCCTGCGCGCGGCGGGTACAATCGCGCGCTTTTGCTCCATGTGGTCCACGGGTGATGCCAACACAGGCAGCGCCCGCAGGCGTTCTGCCAACTCAGGCGGAACTGCGTCGATGGCGGTGCTGGTTGCCGGTTGTTCATCGTTCTGCTTGGCCACGGATCGCCCCTTTTGTCTCCCTGTCCCTCAGTATGCCGCAACCGACAGGTCAGGACACCGACCGTTTGTATGTAGGGCTTTATTGGGTGAACTGGCATTGCCCGGTCGGATCAATTAGGGACAATATCTCGGTCTGGATTGTTCGGCATTGCGCTGGTGTTCAGGCATTTCTGCGATCGACAAGTGGCCCTTGGATTCGTCGCGGCGCACTTTTTCAGGTAGATTCTGTGCACTATGCACTCGGCCACCCCCCTTAAATACGCCTGCGTTTTGTCCGCGCTATTTCTCATAGGCTATGGCGTCGTTGGCAGTTCCGGGTGGCTACCTTACGATGAGTCGACGCGCCTATTGGGGCAAGTGACGGGTTGGTGTGAACGTGCCCACCCTGGACTGTTCCGGGAGCCGGTGAATGCGCTCAGTAATCTTACCTTCATGGTCTGTGGCTTGGGCATGTTCTATGTCATCGGTCGAGACGACCGCTCTGATCGCAACCCTTTCGTCGGCATTGGCGCCATCTCTGTGCTCTACGCGGCGACAGTGGTGTGGTTGGGTGGTGGTTCGATGTTGATGCATGGCACGCATACTGTTTGGGGCGGCTGGGCAGACAATCTGAGTATGGTGATGTACATCGTTATTCCGTGGTTGTTCAATGTTGCCACGATGGCTCGGTGGACCGCGGCGCGATTTATGCTTGTCTACGTTGTGATAGTCAGTAGCTATGCCCTGGCTCGTGCGATGTTTGGCGGACGCTTGGGCATTGGTCTCGACCTCTTTAGTTTATCGATTGCTTTATGGGGGATTTCTGAGTTTCTGTATGCGTTTTGGTCGCCGCGACGTCGATGGCTGTCTGGTTTCGCAGGATTCGTGGTAGCGGCAGCATTCGGTATCACGCCCATGGATATGGCGCAGGATCTCGGTGCCTATTGGTGGGTCGTTTTGTTTTGGCTGCCCGCCGTCTTCTGTCGCCAGGCGCCGGATTCCGCGCGCACTTATACCCCTTGGTACTGGTTAGGGGTAGCGTCGTATTTGATTGCATTTGTGGTCTGGACAAAGGGCAAACCAGGCGAGCTCTGGTGTCAGCCGGATTCGCTATTGCAGTGGCATGGCGTCTGGCATGCGCTCAGTGCTGTTGCGACGGTCGCGTTTTTTGTTTTTCTTCGTTCACAGCGGGATAAGCGGTTATGCAGAGTTTCAAAATAAGCGCACTGAGGCTCCCTCAGTGCGTGGCCGTTGCCGACAGAGGTTCGCCAACCAGCCAGGGCAGCGATCTACCAGCTTAACCGAGCTTTTTTCCTTTCGATCTCTGCTTCAAACATGGGCACCATTGCTATGATTCGGTCCTCGATGAGGGCCTTAATCGGTCGATTTTGGGGTCTGCGAAGACCTTGGCTTGATAGATCAAAACTTTGGTCACGCTGCGATGGTCATCACTTGTCCAGCTTCGCGAGAAAGACATAGTTCCGCTTCGCTTCTGTGCGCTTTTGACACTGCTTGGAGTAATCTCCCGGGACCATCGAAAAGATGATTGGCCCGAGGACCTGAAATCCGAGTTCTTTGGCATAGGCTTCACATGCTGGCCTGGGCGCATCAGGGTGAGGCTGATTGTCACCCATCTGAACGTAGTTGGGTTTCCGCGACGTTGCTTGCTTGTGCCAGTCCGATTGCGCTCACTGTAGTAAACCCCGACAACCATCTGAGTATGACGAGCCGTAAAAGAAGTTGTACGGGGCAGGCTGGCTGGTCTTGACACCTTTTGGATCGTGGGCGCTGAGTCTGAGATGGAACCACCCTCAGAAAATCTACTGCCCGAGGTGTCTGTCGACGTTGTCTAAAGGAGACAGGTAAAGCATCAATGCAATGCCCAATGTCGTCAGCGCCGCGATGATGAAATTGATTTGTTGCGGAAATCATTGCAACGCCTGCCGGTCGTTTTCGTTGACGGCGGATGACAATTCTCTCGTTGTGGTGTCGAACACCCAGACAAATAAGATAACGAACGGGAAACCGAGTAAAAGCAGTACGATGAGAGCACGACCAAACCAGTTCGGGAGTTCCATCAAGTCGATCACGGTCTCGCCGAACTGCAACAAGACCCAAGATGCGATTAGATACATTGCAGCAATGCGGAAGAGGTGTCCTTTGTTAAACGCCAGAGGAGCGAATCCTGCCCATTGTCCTCGTTCATTGCTCCCCCTTGGCCCAATTGTTGTTGGAAAAAATTATGCGTGAATACGGTTTGTCTGCCTTGTTTCAGGCGAGAAAGTGCTCACGTGTTCTTGTCTCGTTTGCCAATTCAGGCGAAGCTCAGAGCAGCTACAGACTGTAAGTTGCAGTTAACATTGGCCGGGGAAACTCTGCCCAATGCTTAGTCTTAGAGAATTGAAAATCCAACCGCGCAACGGCGCAACGGCGCAACGCCGCAAGGAGGCTAGGGGTTGGCTTATTGCCTCCCCACATTGCTTATGGCCTATGCGGGCAGGCTCGAGTTGACTATATCCCTGTGAAGTTGCCAAACCTCTCCTTCTCGCCTCCAGATGACAATGAACTTTCCGTCATCTACTGTTTCTCCGTCTGCGTCCGTCAGGATAAACCTACCCACCTCAACCGCGGTATGGTCAAAATCGTCCACTTCGGCTGTAATCAGCTCAATTGACTTGATACCGCCGTCCATCCACCCCTGAATGAGCGCTTGCACAGCCGGTCGTCCGTTCAGAATTTCGCTGTTATTGGGCAGAAATTGGCATGCCTCGGTGTACAAGGCTGCCACGCCAGACGCATCGCCTCGTTGCCATGTCTGCGAAAACAGCTTGTTTGCTGCTTGTATGCCGTCATATGCCGATGTCATGTGATTCCCCCATTCGCACTTGCAAAAATACGCAAATGTTTTCGTTGCGTGTTGACACTCATTGGAACATCACGCAGCCCTTGGTGCAGGTCGCTGTTAAGCCCGTGGTGTCTGTCGACAGAGTGGTATATTTGACGAGCTAGAGCAACCGTCCATGTTCTCTCGCGAGCGAACGTCGGCTCGTGACACAGCCGGGTGACATCGGTCCTGTAAGGTGCTGTCACGGGTAGCGCCAACAAATCTTCGCGATCTAAAAAAACTGGACTACCTACTGCTCTGGCAGAAATGCCAGATTGGTCACCTGCCGGCTTCATAAAATCGGTTCGTCATGCAAATATAGGCACTGTTAAGGCATTGATAGAAGAGCAACATGCGAGATGACAATAGATCGGCTGACACCATGACTGCACCGGGCAATGGGGTCGTTGCGGCGTTGGTCTCCGCCGCGAAGTGGCTTCCCAACCGTGTCAGCAAGATGCATGCAGGTCCGGCGGACCTTGAGCAACTCATCGCGCAAACTCCCAAGCGCAATCGACGCTGTGCCGTTATTGGTATCGCCATCAGTGGTGTGCAGTCCATGAAAAACTGTTTGGCGGAAGGTTTCGAGCCCGTCGGCTTCGAGGCGGACTCGGACATCGGAGGTTTGTGGCGCTACCGAGATGACCCTAAGTTTCCATCGGTCTACCGTTCTACGCATATCGACTCCGACCGCGACACTAATTCTTTTGGCGACTACCCTTGGGATCCAAATAAGCCTCTGCTGATCCACAACACCGAACTCATTCGCTACCTGCGCGAGAATATTGAGAAGTTCGGTCTCATGGACAGAATCAAACTCAATACACGGGTATCTCTCGTTTCACCCGTGGGCGACCACAACGGCGATGAGTTGTATCCAGGCTGGGAAGTCCATTACACCCACACTGACCCGCAGACCGGCAAGAAGACAGACGCTATGGAAATCTTTGATTGCGTCCTGGTCTGCTCCGGCCGACACGGCGGCGGTGGCTTCATACCGCAATACCCGAACCAAGAAAAGTTCAAGGGACCGATCATGCACTCGTCCCAGTACAAGTATGCTGAAAAGCACAATATGGTGGGCAAGTGCGTGGCGGTGGTCGGCATCGGTAATAGCGGCGCAGACATCGTTACCGAGTTAGGCATGCTGAACGGTGGTGGGATGCGCAAGGGTGACGGCGAGATTGTTAACGACAAACGCTCCGATACCCTGCTGATCGCGCGCAGTGGCGGCTGGGTTGCCCGTGCGCCGCATCTGGAGGTGGGCGCTGGGATGGTCGCTGGTGAAGCCATCGTTGGCGATTTCATCAATCGGCAACCGTGGTTTTTGCGAGATACCGTTCAGGGTGATAGCGATCAAGTAGATGCCAACCAAGCACAACTCAACCGACACGGCATGACCCCGGGGCTCGGTCACCGCCGGAGTCAGCAGCACCCCATCATTTCGGGGCTTGCGGGCCAGGTTTGGCTCGGGGATCAGCTGGATGACGGGTGGGTCAAGATGCATCGTGGCTTCAATACAGAGAAGGGCTTTAGCGAAGATGGCACGGGCATCTGGCTTAACGATAAGGATGGCAATCCAATGGCTGAGCCGACGCCGGTAGATGCCGTGGTGTACGCCACCGGCTACCGCCAGCAGGCTGGCTTTATTGACCCGAAAGTTGTGGATATGCGGTTCGAACGTGAGGGTAACGACGTGCCGTTGTACAAGAGCTGTTTGCCGATATCACAATACAAAGGGTTAGGCTTTGTGAATTTCATCCAGGGATTCACGTTCCCCTGCGGCGAGTTGCAAAGTCGCTACCTACTCAAAGTCTTTGCCGGCGAATGCAAGCTGCCATCGCTGGAGGTACAGTACGACGATATGGAGGCCAATCGAAATGCCGTTAACGCACAGTTCATTGACCGATCGCAACTGCGCGTCCTGAACGGTAATTTCCTGCAGTATTATCAGGATCTTGCCTATGAAATCGGCTGCTATCCGACCTTCTGGAAGCTGTTGACCGAGCGGCCGACGGCTATTTGGCATGCCTACTTTGTTTTTACAATGGGCTCGATTACACAGCTGACCAACCGGCTTGTGGGCGACGGACGACTCGAGAATGCTGAGCGATGGATTGAGGAAGCGTACGAAAGCCGGCATTTTGGCGAATATCAGGAAGCCGGTGCAGGTTACGATCATAACTTTCGTAAAGGTTTGCCAAAGAACAAAGATGGGCTGGGGCCTTTGAATCGCCGCAACAAGTTCTGGTTATGGGACTCAATGAAAGCCTGGAATAAATTCTATTGGCGACAGAGAAAGCGCTCGAAACAGGGCTATAAGTCGGCCAAGGGATTGCCCATGATCGGGCGTCCTCAGGAAGCTCGAGTACATCTCGAGCAGAACGTCGCGTTCGCGAAAGAAGATGCTGAACTGCGCGGCATAACGCACTCCCTGGAGTTGAATGCTCCGGTGAAAGACGGCTTCCAGGATGCGGGCGGCGCGATCACGCATGCCTTTGCAACTGTAGCGAAAACCGTGGCGGGTGGCGGACTGGCAGAAGCCGATCTGACTGGATTGAAGAACGAGCAGGTTCAGGATTTTGATGCCGCAGCCTCAGAGCAAAGATAGCGTCTTGCAGAAGCGTGCTGGCTCAAGGCGGGCACGTGCGCACATAAGACAGCGTCGTGCAGAATGGTCTAGTATCACGGGTGACCAACACGCCACCTAGCGGAGAACAACGTTGTCGGACCTATTCACGAAGACGCAGCGCCAACTACAAAATGAATTCAACACCGGTCCCCTGGCAGACAGAATCGTCGATGCGGTGGTCACCGAGGAACTAGCGGATGGCCAGGCTGATTTCATTCACAGCCGCGATATGTTCTATCTAGCTACGGTGGATGAAACCGGGTTTCCCTCCTGTTCCTACAAAGGCGGAAGCACCGGGTTTGTGCGGGTCCTAGATCCGCAGACACTTGTATTTCCTAATTACGACGGTAATGGCATGTTCATGTCCATGGGCAATATAGAAGCGCAGGCAAAAGTGGGCTTGCTGTTCATCGATTTTGAGCGACCGCAACGAATGAGACTGCGCGGCACAGCGCGTTGCCTGCGATCCGGGCCACTTTTCGACAGTTACCCTGGTGCCAGTTTGGTCGTTTCAGTGCACGTCAACCATGTGTGGGTCAACTGCCCCCGTTATGTCCACCGTATGCAGCCCATAGAGCCCTCACCTTACCTACCCGATGAACAAGGCAACGCCACCATCGCGCTATGGAAACGTGTCGACCTGCTTCAAGATGTGCTGAGTGAGGCAGATCAGGCAGCGGCGCAGGCATTGGGTTTGATTACCATCGAAGCGTATGAAGAGAGCGTCGCGCAAGGTAGGCTCACCTAACATCCTGTCCAGATTGCTAGCAACAGCAAACAACTAGCAATGTGGCTCCAGGGTGGATTGCGCTCGCTCGACTTGCCTGCTGCGGTTATTGTTTTGTTTCAGATGGGCAGGACCAACAATTGTTATCTATGGTTCTTTGTTGGGTGTGTCATCACGTCTGAGTTCATTATATATTTGTTAGGATTTACACTGAGTTGGAATAGAGACTGTTTTGCCACAGCGAAGGCTCTAGGACCCGAGTCAATGCTGACGTAACATCCTAGAGAATGATCGTGCTTGCGGAAGGAGAATAGACATTCAGGGTTACCACATAGTTGCATTTCGCGTAGTTGAAAATGTCTGTTAGTCAAAAGGGCACACCCCTTGAAATCGAAAGAATTACCGGTTCGCTGGGCGCTGTGGTCTCCAATGTGGACTTGTCGCGTGCACTTTCCGACCTAACCATCGCAAAAATTCGCGAGGCTTTCCTCGAGCACCACGTCTTATTTTTCAGAAACCAAAGCCTCTCGCCCTTGCAGCAAGCTGCATTTGGGCAACGCTTTGGCGCGTTGGAAGATTATCCCTTCGTGCGTCCTTTGGCAGCTCACAGCAAAATTATTCCCGTTATCAAGGAAGCTGATGAACGGTTAAATTTTGGTGGTGGTTGGCATACCGATTTAATTTATCGTCCCAGCCCCCCTCTTGGCACCATGCTCTACGCAGTTCAGGTGCCAGCCCGCGGAGGAGACACGCTGTTTGCCGACAGTATTCGCGCCTACCAAGCAGTGTCATCGCGTATGCAGCAGCTAATGGAGTCGCTATCGGTGGTTTACAGCGTCAAACACGTCACGCGTCCGACGTCAGATAGCGATAACGAAGACCAGCGCAGCCGTTCAATGCCCACTACTACAGATCTGGAAGTGGTTGAAAGCACCCCTATTCATCCGCTTGTTCGAACGCACCCGGAGACCGGTAAGAAAGGGCTTTATTTCAGTAGAGGACACACCGACCGGTTCGAGGGTATGACCCCTGCCGAGAGTAAACCCTTGCTGGATTGGCTCTACAATCACATGACCCAGCCGACGTTTACGGCTCGCTTCCAGTGGCAACCGGGATCTCTGGCTTTCTGGGATAATCGCTGTGTCAGTCACTATGCGCTCAATGACTATCATGGCGAACGACGGCATATGCATCGCCTGACGATTGCCGGAGACCGGCCTGTCTAGGCGCAGATACAGTCATGGCCTTCCTCACAAACTTAAAAGTACTGGATCTATCTGAAGGCATCGCTGCGCCCTTCTGTGCAAAGCTGTTGAGCGATTTGGGCGCGGATACGATTAAGGTTGAACCGCCAGGGGGTGACTATGCACGCCGTCTTGGACCGTTTCCGAAGGGCGTGGCTGACCCAGAATGCAGCGCGACGTTTTTTTATCTGAACACCGGTAAAAGAAGTATCGTGCTCGATCTAGGCTTAAGCCAAGACCGAGCGACGCTCTCTCAACTGGTACAGACTTATGACATTGTCATCGTTGGCCAGAGTGAGGAGGTGTTAGAAAAACAGGGTCTGGATTACGCCGCTCTTCAGGCTTGGAACCCGAACGTCATTCTCACCTCCGTGTCGGGTTTTGGTTCGTTCGGTCCGCATTCCGAATATGAATCCTCGCACCTCATCAACTGTGCGCAGGGTGGATGGGCGCAACTGTGTGGTGTGCCTGATCGTGAACCGTTGCAATCTGGCGGCGCGATTACGGAAACATTAACCGGCGCGTATGCTGCCACGGCGACCCTGCTGGCCGCATTTGCTCGATTACGTCATACCCGTGGTGAGCATATCGATGTGAGCGTGCAACAAGCGGTGTTGTGTGGCGCACAGATTCCAAGTCTGATCTACGAATACAAGGGCGCTGTGATTGAACGATATTCCAGCGTCGGTTCCGGTGCCGGTGCGGGATATATGCTGCCTACCCGTGACGGGGTGGTGGGCTTGAATGCGCTAACACCAGCGCAGTGGCACATGTTGTGCCAATTTCTTGGGAGGCCGGATATCGCCGAGGATCCTTATTTTCAGGATATCTCCTGGACCGCACCTGATGCTCGGCTAGAGGAAATTCGTGACATATTCCGGGCTGCCCTCAGTGATAAAACCGCAGAGCAGCTTTTTCATGAAGCGCAGAAGCAGCGCGTGCCGTTTGGGCTAGTGCCGGATCTCGGTGGACTGATGAATCTCCAGCCGCATGTCGAGCGAGGTTTTTTCCAATCTGTCTCGCACGCAATTGCCGGGCAGGTACAGGTGCCTGGGATTCCATTCAAGTCGAGTACCTGCACGGTGACAATCTCGCCACCGCCTCTGCTCGATGAGCACCGGCAGAGCATACTTGCGCAACTGGCTGCAACATCGAACTCTGAGGAAAAGATAGATTCTCGAGGGTCCCCGAACACCAATCCCCCGGCTCTCGAGGGCCTGCGGGTGGTGGATATGTCTATGTTCTTTGCCGGTCCTGCCGCAGCGCAGATCTGCGCTGATGCAGGGGCGGACGTGATCAAGATCGAATCTATTCAGCGCATAGATGGCTGGCGTGCCAGCGGCGCGAGAGACGAGAGCGAAATCCCCAGTTGGGAGGCTTCGCCTTATTTCAATTGGATCAATCGTAACAAGCGCGATATCACGCTCAATCTGATGGACCCAAGAGGGGTGGCTGCGGCGAAAAAGCTCATTGCACAAGCGGATGTGCTGATTGAAAACTACACCCCGCGCGTCATGCAGAATTTCGGGCTGTCTTACGATGAGCTGAAAGCCATTAATCCTCGACTCGTTATGATCTCATTGTCCGGATTTGGGGCAAAAGTAACCTGGCGCGACTATGTCGCGTTTGGCATGTCGACCGAACAGATGTCTGGTGTGGCTCATCTCACCGGTTACGCCGACGCAAGCCCCTTGTACACCGGGATGACCGGTGGCGATTTATTCTCAGGTGTCATGGGCGCGGTTGATCTGTTGGCTGCATTGCACCAGCGCGAAGCGACCGGTTTGGGGCAGCACCTCGACTTTAGCCAGATCGAAGCCTGCAATATGTTTGTGGGTGACGCCATGACCGGGTGGACCTTGGCAGGACACGACCCAGGCCGTACCGGCAATCAACACCCAACTTATATTGCGCAAGGGATTTACCCCTGTAGCGACGGCTGG
>JAQWQN010000253.1 GCA_029244465.1 Pseudomonadales bacterium | reverse complement strand
CGCCTGAACTTCAACGCTGTGTGTGACGATTTAGCCAAAGGTCTATGGGTCTAAGGGTCTAAGGTAATTTGTCTGACGGCAAGAGTGAGCGAATCTCTTCGAGCAGTCTCTGACTCGTGTAGGGCTTCTGGATGAACCCATCGTAAGTAGGGTTCCAGCCTTCTAACACGTTGAGTGCTTCTTCCGGAAGGCCGCTCGACAAGATGATTGGCAATTCGGTCCATGTCTTTCTCAATTCCGACCAGACTTCGACTCCACTGAGGCCCGACATCGTGATGTCCAGCATGACGATGCTGAGACGCGCGCCTCGTTTTTCGACCTCAGCAAGCGCCTGTGCTCCATTGGCAGCAACATGAACCTCGAAACCGAACGCGGAAAGGTGGGTCGACAGAATCGCGCGAATCGGGGCTTCGTCATCGACAACAAGTACCTCCCGATTGGCGAATTTCTTTGTACCCGTTGTCAGGTCGGTTGTCCTTGCGGCAGGACGGGTGGTCTCCTCGACTGGCAGCAAGAAGGTGAAGGTGCTGCCGTGTCCTAAGTCGGTTTCGATTCTGAGCTGGCCTTCATGGCTATCGAGGATGCCACGAGTCGCCGCCAGCCCAAGGCCGCGTCCCGCAAATTTCGTAGTGAAGAAAGGGTCGAAGATCTTTGTCAGGGTCGCGGCGTCCATTCCCTCTCCGCTGTCGCGAACCCTGACGTGAACGACGTCTCTTGCGATATCGCCGTGTTGGATGGAGGCGCTGGTGTTTCTCTGCGGCGGGGGTTGGCCGATGCCCGTGCGGATTTCGATCTTACCACCTTGGTCACCGATCGCGTCAGACGCGTTTATAATTAGGTTCATTAGCACTTGACGAAGCTGCGCTGAGCCTCCTCGAACGAGCGGAAGTTCCTCCAGCAGTTGCAAATCAATTTCGATATTCTTGGGAATCGTCACGGATATAATGCCGGACACGTCCCGCACCAGCGAGGATAAGTTCAGACTTTCGGTGACGAAGGTGGTCTTGCCGGCGTAGGACAGGAGTTGCCTGGTGAGTTCTGCTGCGGTCGTGGCCGCAGCCTCAATGTCGGCTAAAGGGCCTTGCATCGGGGAGTCGTCGGCGGTCCCTTCGCGCGTGATTTCTGTGTTGCCGAGGATTGTCATGAGCAAGTTATTGAAGTCGTGCGCGATCCCGCCCGCGAGAAGACCCAAGCCTTCGAGCTTCTGGGATTGAATCATGGCCTGTGACTCTCGCCGCGCCTGAGTCACGTCTAACATGCGCCATGCCCGCCCCAGGATCTCCCGGTCAGTCTCGATGCGCATTGTTCGTACTGCTATGATCCGTCCGTCCGTTGTCTCGAGATCGCACGATTCTGCTCGCGAAGATGAAAAGGTTCTGCCGCGGTGATTCCATAGATGCTGGAATGATTTCGGAGGTGGTTCCCGCAGCATCGTCTCCAGATGGAGTTGTAGTCCCTGAGCCTGTCGAAACATTTCCTCGGTCGACATCCCCCAGAGGGTCGCAAAGGCCTCGTTGATGTAACGGATTTGACCGCTCGGCTCTTTGAATAGGATACCTTCGCCCATCGCAAGGTTGAGCGCCTCGAGCAGTGCGACATGCTCCTCGGTTTCACTGCGAGCGGCGCGAAGTGCCGTCCGGTCTCTAAGCCGCAGGCTGAGTCCTGCTGCGACGCCTCGGCTCCTCTCGACACTGGAGACTTCGATCACGACGTAGTGCGTTGTTCCAGACGGCGAGGTGAGTTGATGCTCTTGTCCGCGCGGCGCGAGTTTGTTGGTTGCTGCGATCGAAAAACTCGGTACGGTCAGTGCGAGAAGCTCTGCGATTGGCGCTCCCCGCTTCAGTTGCCCCTCACCAAACAGTTGCTTGGCTTGTGGATTGGCATACAGTAATTGGTGGTGGGGGCTGACGATGAGGATCGGGTCCTCATCGTGGTCGAGCACATTAGGGAGAGAAACGCGCTCGAGCACAAACAGGTCGCGACGCTCTACCGCGAACAGGAAGAGGAGGCAGCTGAGGGCATAGCCGAGTGCCGTCGGATCATATGACAAAGCGACGGGACTGAATACGTAGACCAGGTTCATCGTCATCGGTATTGCAACGGCTGTAACGAGAAATAGGCACTGCGAGCGAATCGTCGGGTCCTTTACGAAAAGCCCCTCCCGAGCGTGGACAAACACTGCCGCGCAAAGTGCTGCGTAGTTGACCATGGCCATCGTGTACCAGAGCGGGCCGTACTCGCTTCTTGCAAGCGGTCGGGTTTCGATGAAGTACCCGTGCCAGGGGTTCGTGATCATGCTGACCCAGAGCAGGGCATTGATCGTGGCGAGCCAGGGTAAGCCCGACCGGAAAGCGACTTTCCGATAGCCCGTCATTTCGGAGAAGCCCCTCGTAAAAAGCCACCATCCCGGAGCGATGGTTAGAAGACCAGTGTAGATCAGGATCGACCCACCCCAACGCAGAGTTGCGTTGTTTGGCCACACTGTGGCCAGCAAGTCTCCGAGAGAGAAGATCAAGGCGGAGAAGAAGACCAGGGGGAGCGCTGGCCACAGCACTTCCGGTGGGCGCCGGTAGAAAATGTGTGTAGACAGCGCCACCAGGAGGACGATTCCGAGCGACGTGGCGATTTGTGCTTCAGCCATAAGCCATCCGTTTGTGCGCTAGAACTTGCAGGGAGCCTGACCCGATAATGCCATCACTGGGAGGTCGGATACCTGGATGCATGTCACAAGGCAGGTCGGCTACGAATGCTCACTATAAACCGTCTTTATGTGTATGGAAGTAGGTCGTGGTCGTTAAATGACCGAAGGGTGCCGTCGCATCATAGGCCACTGGTCCGTCCAGAGAATCTGAAAAGTCGGATGCGGTGATGGCAGCTTGTCGCAAGCTCCCTGAACAGAGGTCAAGCGGTTCTGCTATGTCAGCAAACGGTTCACAATTTTTCCGCGACCTGTTTATTGATACAACGGCGGCAACGGTCCCTCTGCGCCGACAATAATCGACTTGGGGAAACAATCGCCCTGTAGGATGTCGGCTAGTGGCGGCAAGCCCTGGTAAGGATGACCTGTGGCTGCATAATCGTGCTTGGTCTTGACTGATTCAATCAAGACCGGCTCTCGTCTAAAGGCGAAAACACTGACACGCGTAAGGATGCATCAAAGGTTGGCCAAATGGCACCGCGACCGCCCGTTCACTCGATAATTAGGGGCACATCACTGCCGATTGGCTGGCCACCGTCTGCTAATCGGTCTTTAACCGTTGCTTCCAGCCAGTTGCTACCTGCAGGCAGTAGAAAGGAGCCCATCCGGACTCGCCCTGTGTCGGGATTATCAACGTTAGGGGGTAGAGCGCCATTGTCGCGGAATGCTTTAGCCGCCCGAATCAACTGGCGTCGTACGGCGATGACATAGACATCAGAGGTGCCCAGATGTTCTTGGCTGCGGTCATATAACGGTTCGCCATCGTCGCTACACATAAGCTCCGTCATGGCGCGATCGGGTAAGTTCATGACAAAAGGGATACCGTTGTACATGCGATCTTTCTGTACCTCGCGATCTAGCCAGAAGTCGTTGCGCTTGTTGGCGACTGTCATAAAGTATGATCTCGGGTCATGCGAACGCTCGATGTAGCCGCCCACCTCATCAAATGCGTTCTCCATGCGTTCATTGGTGCCTGCCGGCATTGGTTGGTCTGGATGTGCTGCCTGGGTGATCAGCATGGCATGGTGGTCGTCCAGCGGCACGAAGGATCGAAAATTCACAGCGGGTCCGGCGGAAATCATCGTAAAGAATGGAAAGATGAATTGGTTGATCCTATGCCATTCTTGTCCGTTTTCCATCTTGCGCATCGCTGAGTAGAACGCACCGTAGTCCGACTCGTGGACATCTAGTTCGGGTGGTCTCGGGTCTGGGTTATAAAATCCGTGTGTGCCCAAGGGTGGTGGTGGTGCATCTTTGCTCAGTCGTTTGTGTACCCAATCCAGATGGGCCGAATCCAGATCGCCCTCCATATTCTGCATCCAATTCGCCTCTTCCATCATCACGTTCGGCTCGGAGACTTGGTCATAAGGGAGCGTGTTAACTTCGTAATTGGGAAAAGGAGGCGGCTCTGCGCGGGGTCCCATGTATATCCAAATCATTTTGTTAACGTCGCGACAAGGGTATGCGCGGGCTCGCACTTTGTTGATGAAGTTACTACCTGCAGGCTCGGTCGGCATGTCGACACACTTGCCGGTGATATCAAACTTCCAGCCGTGGTAGGGACACCGGATCCCCTCGCATTCGTTGCGCCCGAAGTACATGCTCGCGCCACGGTGAGGACAGGCTTCGGCGATAGCACCCATGTTCCCCTTGGTGTCGCGAAACATCACGAGATTTTCGCCCAGTAAGCGCATGCGTTTGATGTCACCGTCGTTTTCTGGAAATTCTCTGCTGGGTAGCGCAGGGAACCAGAACTCTCGCATGAAGTTACCCATTGGCGTGCCAGGGCCCACCCGACATAAGAGTTCATTGTCTTCTCTATTCAGCATTGTCTTTCCTCCGATCGGATTAGTATCGCGATTTTTCCTGGCGTTACGCGGCAGCTTACGAAAGTGACGAGCTTCGCCGCCACAGTATAAGCGTCCTATCGCTGCAGCGTAACAGTGTGCACGAGCGTATGAACATATCCGTTAGGAAATGATTGTTTTACTGAGCTGCAGAGATGGCTTGCGCGGTGAGCGCCGACGATTGTGATAAATCGTCAACCGATACTCGATTGGCATCACTACCAAAATTCCTGCCTGATCAGACGCAGCACGGTTTATCCAGCTCACCCCCTTACTTTTAGCTTGTCCGTGCCGAATAGGAAGGTAGTGGCACGCAAACCGAGGCTAGTCACCTCATCGCCGATACCTACGATTTAGAAGGTGGCGGTTGGATTATGGTGCGACCGGAGGGACAATTGATGGCAACAAGGGAGAAGATTAGTGATTAATGGCTGTAACCGAGCGATGCGGGGTTGCGTCGCTGGTTGGCCGCTGCTTGTGGTCTTTGTCCTGATTGCTGATGTTGCTGGAGATTTTTCTGATGTTCGATATTGGCTAGTGAATACAGACTATCTTTGGGCCCATGAATCTGGACCCATGAAGCAAGCCAAGTATGGATCGACGGTTTGTCGCCTTACCAGCAAGGTGAATACCGTGTTCGTAATCAAGTCGCATTCGTAGTTTATTTTGTCTTTTCTTGTCTTGAACGATCGTTACTAACTTGATCCCTAACCGGTAAAATACGGGGTGCGTTGCGCCACGTCAGAATCGAGTATCGTTACCCGTTCCATCAATCGCCGATGAGGCCAGAAGTCGGCAGTAGCGCAGTGCTGAACCGCCCGGTTGTCCCACATCGCAACTGATCCTTGTCTCCAGCGAAAACGACAGGTCACCTCAGGTCGACCGATATTGGCAAAGAGCTCTTGTAATAGATTCTGAGTCTCAGCCTCGCTCAGGTCATGCTCATCAGCGAACTGACGGGTAAACACCCGATTAACAAATAAAACAGTTCGACCGGTTTCGGGGTGCGTGCGCGCAACAGGGTGAATCGCCTTTGGTAGATGACCATCCATTGCGTGGTGAGGTTGGCCTACATGTACAGCTTTGAGAGCCTTAATCCGTTCCTTGGTGGCACGATGGACACCTTGCCAAAGGCCGTATCCGTCGCAAAAATTGGTATCGCCGCCCACGGGTGGTGCTTCTCGGCAGATCAACACAGAACCCATAGGCGGGCGTGAGGACCAGGTCGCATCGCTGTGCCACTCGGAAGCAGCGTTCGGGTGATTTTCTTCAGATCTGATCTGGAGTACATCTGGATAATCTTGTGG
Source organism: Pseudomonadales bacterium (assembly GCA_029244465.1). Lineage (GTDB taxonomy): Bacteria > Pseudomonadota > Gammaproteobacteria > Pseudomonadales > Azotimanducaceae > UBA4421. Next base: position 3,651 of record JAQWQN010000253.1, on the reverse strand, counting down.
TGTTTGTGGCCCGCTGGGAACATGGTCGCGTTCACCATGATGTGCGCCGAGTTCACCAAAACACCGAGCAAATCGAATCAGACCATCGCGAGAAAGATGTTGTTGGTCGCGGAACATGATAACCCGACGTTCGAGCCAGAGCGCGCGTAGGAACTCAACGATCCCCACTTGATCAAGATCCTGATCTAAATCAATGCCGTGAATCACTGTGCCCAGTGCCGGTGAGAGCGGTTCTAGCTTCAGATCCACGCCGCATACTGACACCGGTTTGTACGTTACCGGTGCCAAACTGCCGGTGACTAGATCGGCATCTTGAGCCTTTATACCTTGCGCCATGGTTTTACGATCGCCAAGGTCTGGATATCTCGCCGCCGCTGTCATGCCCATGAGCGTCGCGCGCGATAGTCTTTTAGGGATGGCTTTCTCGGGCGTGTCCCGTTCAGGCGTGTATGGTCCTGCCATAAGTCCTCGCTTAGTCGTATCGATCCATTTCGAACACCTGGCTTGGCTCGAATAACACCCATCTAGCGTAGGGGTTGTCATCGGCAAAAACAACGTGTCGCTGAAAAGGCCAGAGCATTTTGCCGTGCTACCACCCGTCGAGGCTCTCGTCCGCTCCGATGCTGGCCTTATGTGTGCATTTGCATGTCCACTCTTCGACAGAATTCAATGGTTGGTTTTTTGGAAGGAGCAGGCGTGCCTGTTTGTAGTCTCTGTTCAGTTTCTGCATTGATTTGCGATATGACGCAGTCAGACCTTGTAACTGTCAGGTTGTAACCTAACGAAAGTTAATTCGGCTGCCGCTTTCGTAACTAGCCGCCGCTTTCGTAACTAATAGCTGCGCACGGCGTTTAACCTCCACATCTTGCAAGAAATAGCAGTCTCTGTTCTAGCGAAACGCAGGTTTGTCTGGAAATCGTCTCGTCAATGAGCCGATGCGCTCCAGCTTGGGCGACGGGCGCATTTGAAACCGCATAGTCAGACTAAGTTTGGTCAGCGCCTCTTGCCGTTGTTTGATGTCGATTTCGTTCTTGACAGACGCTCGCGGCAATAGTGATCCAACCGGAGAGGATGAACGTAGAACCGGATAACACTAAAACATGTGAACGAAAACGGTGGGGCGCTGCAGATGCTAAACAACTATCCGAACCTAAAGAAGGCTGCGTATTGGAGCGGAATCGGCTTGATCATCGTCGGGGTTTTACTAAGCGTTGGCGCTGCTTTGGCAGCTCAGTTTGGTGTTGATATGGAGCAAACCCAGATGCTTCCGGGTGAGTCGCCAGTGCACACATTTGTCCGGTTTTTAGTGCTCGGTTGCATGCTCAGTGCTCTCGGTAGCGCTGACTAATTTTAAGATCCTTGGAGAAAGAAATTGATTAAACAGTCCGACATATTCTTCCTATTGGCCGTGTCCATTTCATTTGCGTTGTCAGCCTATCTTTGGTTTTCAGGGCAGAAAGACGAAGGGGTGTTCACTGCCTTGTGGGTGCCTTCAATACTTTGTTTTGGTATCTATTTCAAGATGATGGCGCTGAAGGGGTCGAGGTAATGAGCACAGATACTATTTTTATATTCGCGATTGTGGTCTATGTTTTGATGGCAGCGGGAATGCTTTTTACAATGCGGGAGTTTAACCGGATAAGCGAAGATCCATCGACCAGAAAAAGTAGATTGGCGGATCCTGCCGAACGAATAGCGGAAAGGTAATGTCTAGCGCTTGGCAATGGTGGCAAGCTGACCTCGGCGTGCTCTTTAAGGCCTGCCCAAAGCAGCTCGCAGCGGTTTGTCCCAATGTAATGGCTACCTCATCTAATAATGACTACGACTATGGTTAACGCTATTACGGCCATCCTCTTGTTGCTCGCAGCGGCTGTGGCTCTGCAAAGCTACGGCGCTGTGTCGCCAGATGGCAACGGCGCGACGAAAGATGAGAATGGCAGGTTCACAAACGGTGTAGGGGAAGTAAGTCATGGCTCTTTCAGCGTTCGCGCTCGCTTCATACTGCGCCGGTTAGCGACCTACTTTCGGAGCAAGTCTGGTGCCCCAAAGCGGATTGCGAACGATGGCCAGAGATTGCGTGACGACGCTGGCGCGAAGGTGCCTGCGGTGACCTGGATAGGGCATTCGAGCTTGTTGATTCAGATGGATCAAGTCACGTTTTTGACCGATCCGATCTGGTCTAACCGGCCGAGCCCCATACCGTTCATCGGCCCTAGCCGGTTTGTCGAACCTGGACTGGCGATAGACGATTTACCGCCTATAGACTTTGTACTCATTTCTCACAATCACTACGATCACCTCGACGTACCGACCTTGAAAGTGCTGGCCGAGCGGAATTCGGGGACGAAGTTTTTTGTCCCGCTTGGCAACGCAGAACTGTTGCGCAACCACGGCATCACCCGGGTCGAGGAACTGGACTGGCAACAGTCATCTGCGTTTTTAGACGTCACGGTGTATTGCCTACCCGCACAACACTGGAGTAAGCGTGGTTTGATCGATGACAACAGAGCGTTGTGGGCATCCTGGGCGGTTATCGGGCCAGATAAGCGTTTTTATTTCGCAGGGGACACGGGTTACTTCTCAGGGTTTAAGAGCATTGGCCGCCAGTTGGGCCCATTCGATCTCGCCGCCGTTCCGATCGGCGCTTATGAGCCGAGACAGATGATGCGAGATTCGCATATGAATCCAGAGGAAGCGGTGTTGGCGGCTCGCGACCTCAAGGCGGACAAAGCGCTTGCCATGCACTTTGGAACGTTCGACTTGTCGGACGAACCTCTCGCGGAACCGCCACAGCGCTTTGCAGGTGCAGCCGCTAAGGCAGGTGTTAGCGGGGCTTGGATACTCAATGTGGGCGAAACTCGTCATTTTTAGCCCGAGCGATGCCCGCCTCGTCTAACGAGGGTGAGCCGAACATGTCGCTAAGAGGTCATCGTAGACGATCCGAACTGCGCAATGGAGCGTAATTCACTAAGCTATCCTCTCTCTTCGCTTATGAGAGAAAGACCAAGTTGTAGCGATTAACCAATGCGGACGAAGGGAGCGAGCTTTAATGCCAACACGAGCAAGTAATCGCTTCGACCCAGAGGTGGGGGCGAGGGTGGCGATAGTGGGTGCTGGTATCTCCGGATTAAGCGCTGCGTATTACGCGTCGAAACTCACGCAATGGGACGTGACCGTGTATGAAGCAAATTCTCGCCTCGGTGGGCATGCACATTCACATGTGGTGCATGATGCGCTTGGTCGGAGCTCGATTGTTGACACGGGCTTCATCGTCTTCAATGATCGCAACTATCCAAATTTTCGCGCCATTTTGAACGAACTCCATGTCGCGCCACACCCAACCGAAATGTCTTTCAGTGTGTCATTGCCTGTTGCTGGTCGACGCGGTGGCTTTGAGTACAACGGCGGCAGCTTAGGCGGTTTGTTTGTCCAGCGCAGTAATCTTGTCAGCCTTAACTACTGGAAACTTCTGAAGGAAATCCCACGTTTCAATCGCCTTGCGAAAGCCAGCAGAACGGAGGACCAAACCCTTGAGCAGACGGTTGGTGATTGGTTAGACGAGCACGGTTTTGACCCATGGATGGTGACCCGTTATCTCCTCCCATTAGCGGGCGCCGTTTGGTCTATGTCACCTGAACGCGTTCGGGATTT
>JAQWQN010000100.1 GCA_029244465.1 Pseudomonadales bacterium | reverse complement strand
GCTTCCCCCGCAACCTCTGCCGAAATCACTTTACTGATGAGATCGTCCCCCGGCACGGCCCTACGCTTAGGAATCTCGTCGCGGAAGAATGCCATCATCGCCAATATATCTGGCATCCGCTCAGCCATGGTCTTCGCAGTGCCGGTGGCAGTCAAACTGTCAGACCAACGCTTGAAATCATCCTTACGCTCAAACGGGATACCCATGAAATGTGCAATCAAAGCGACAGGGAGAGGAATCGTCAGCGCCTCGGCAATATCGACAGGCTGGCCAGCATCGATCTCGTCCAGTAGTTGCTCAACTACCGACTCGACGTCGGACTCAATCGCCTTCATCACCTTCGACGTAAAGGAGCGATTGACGATCGCACGCAGGGATGTGTGTCGTGGCGGATCATCATGCAACAGCGGCAAGCTCATGGTCGTCCGCGATCGAACTGAAGCAACTTCGGACGAAAAGCCAGCCGGATCTTTTAGGATAGAGCGGACATCCTCATAGCGAGAGAGTACCCATCCCGCTACATCTTCAGCCCACCATATCGGCTTATCCGACCGCCATTTGGCATAGATTGGGTAAGGGTCAGTTGCCAATTCAAGGTCTTGGAATTTCATAATTTTTCAGTCGATGGTTCCCTGACAATCAGTTAATGGCAATTAGTTCACGTTCACAATTTCTTTAGCTATCAGTCGGCTAAATAGCCTCTAGACGATTAGACGGTCTCGCCAAGCACCCTGTAAACTCTCACTAGGTATGTCAGCTAGAGTTACCCCCTGATCCGGCAAAGGCATATAGCCGAGCCAGGGGTCTACGTGCCCGCCAATACGGTTAGCGACACCCACCGGCTTCATCCTCTCAGCAGCCACAGATCAAGCAGAGGAACTCGGATGGAGGTCGCTATAAATTTGAATGCCACGGCACCCCAGGTCGGCGCATTCTCAGCTCACCTCGATCAACCCATGCCTCACGGTTCTTATCACCTCGGAATCCGCACATCGCGACGACATCGCAGGCGCTAGGCCAAAAACCAGCCAATCTGGAGTGCAGGTTTTCACCCACCATCCCGTGATGCGTCAGCCGTAGCAAGCATCGCAGTGCATTGCCCAAGTCATCCAGCAGGGCGATCTCAACGTCGAAGGCACGTCGCTATAAACCAGCTGCAGCGGCGTATCCTTCACGTTCAAAGTAGCGGCAATCAATTTTCGAGTGGCTGCGACGAGACCCGAAACAATGGCTGCGCTGGCACTTTCATTCACCTCGGCGAAGTCCCGTCGTAGGGTCGCCTCCACGGCCGAACCTTGTTCGTCTTCGACAGCTTACAACCCCTGCCTGTACGCGCTTAAACTGCGCACAAGACGTTCATGTTCAATTTCATCTCTCAGCGAGTTTGAGAGATTAGCGGCCTGAATCAATCGGTCTCGTTCACCCAAGACTGCCGCAACATCGCCATCATCGACCAACAATCTAGACAGCGCGGGTGAAATGGCACCGAAACGCTCATCGATATCAAAACCTACCGTATTGTGCAGACTCGTCAGTAACTTCGGACCAACAAACTGGGGCGCGACGAAGTCTGGGTCTACTTTGCTAATCAGCCTCTCCACGGTATCGATCAAAAAAGGCAAGGTCGGGCAACCATACCGGAAGGCGCAGTATGCATTATGAACATTTCGGTAGATTCTGTGCTTGCCGCGTGTGCGCTCCTGCAACCAATATTCGCGACCGAAACTGCACGTCCCAGGCACTTCTGGTACCAGCGTTTCAGGCGCAAAAACGAGCGTGTCGGCATCCAACCAAAGCGCTATATCACAGGTCCCCGAGGCCAATTCCTCGTGAATCCAGTGCAAACGAGCGAGATCAGTAACGACAGGAATCTTTTCTCCAACCTTAGTGCGATACCAATCGGGTGCCCGATCAAGCAACTCGTCGCCGGCAAACTTATAAGCAAAGTCGTGATACGCTGCCCAACTCTCGACACTATCAAGACACTGGCAGACCCAGTCGGGTACACCGATGTCCCGATAACTCTGCAACACACACACTCGAGTCATTCTTCGAACCACTTTATGCAACGATCTCCCATCTTATTAGTTCTAGCGTTCTCCGTATTCCTGTTCGGCTGCCAAGCAATCGACGTCGGCAAAAGACCCGCATTCCTGATTGCCGGTCTTTCCGACGATGCCTTGAAAGAGAAGCTATCAGCCTGCACAGCTGGCCCATTTTATCAATCGGATTTTGTTATCGCCCATCGAGGCGCACCGCTTGGATATCCAGAACATACGGCAGAAGGCTACACCGCAGCAGCGAACATGGGCGCAGGCTTCATCGAGTGTGACGTTACTTTTACTCAGGATGGAGAATTGGTCTGCCGCCATTCTCAGTGTGATTTACACCGTACAACCAATATCCTAACCACCTCTCTCGCGCAAAAATGTCGCGTTCCATTTACCCCAGCCACCAACGATTCCGATGCCAAGGCTGTTTGTTGTACAAGTGACCTGTCACTCCAAGAATTCCAATCTTTGTGCGGAAGACCGGACCACGTTAATAAACGCGCAGCCGAGATCACGGGATATTTAAGCAGTCCGCGCTCGAGAGTAGATACTCAACCCGTTCAGTGTGGAACACTGCAAACACTTAAGGAAAACATCACCTTTATCGAAGCACTCGGGGCAAAACATGTGCCAGAGCTAAAGGCGCCAATGGTACCGATGCCCCACAACGGTATGTCTCAACAAACTTATGCAGATCGCCTGATTCAGGCTTACGTGGATGCAGGCATTGCGCCTGAACGAATCTATCCGCAATCGTTCAGCTTAGACGACGCTCTTTATTGGATTAACAGATATCCGGAGATCTCAGATCAAGTCGTCTACCTTGATCCACGGGGACGCGACCGAAACTTTTCCCCAAGTTTGAAAGGCATGCAAGCACTCTACGATCAAGGAGTTCGCATCCTAGCCCCGCCCATGCCGATGCTTGTGCGCACGGAAAAAGACGGACAAATTGTTCCCTCTGACTATGCCGTATTGGCAAAAGAGGCGGGATTGAAACTCATTACTTGGACATTCGAATCTGGGGTCGCGACCGCCCCCAACAACTGGCTCTACGCGACCAGTAGAGAAGCGCTCCAAACTGAAGGGGATATGCTCGCTATCTTGAACGTATTGCATGAAGACGTTGCTATCGAGGGCATATTTACCGACTGGGCAGGCACCGTTACCTATTATGCAAACTGCTTCGGCATCGATTAAACCGGCGGCAATGCACAAATACCACCACGGATAAAGGACTCTATTTCATCGTGTCTAGCGGCGGCGTCTTGTTCGCCGAGACGTATTAAAAGACTGAGGTACTCAGGCTCGAACATCACCATACTCAGCGCATCAGAGCTCGGTTCTGACCGATCATCGAGGCCGCGCTCAAAGAAGCGAAAAGATCTCGGCAACGCGATCTCATGCTCTCGCGCCAGAACCCCCAGATCTACTCGCGGTCTTAACACCATCACTTCAACCTGGCGAAAAGTGTCTCGCTTTTCCACCGGCACTTTTTCAACCAACCGGTTGATCCGGTTCATCTGTATGGCGTCGTAGTCCAACAAATCCAAGAACACAGCGTTCATCATTGTGCCGACAATTTGTGCTGGCGAAGGATATACCGCGCGCAGATCCTGCGGCAGCGCATTGACGGGAGTTGCGCGTGGCGACACGGCTAAAATTCGTGTCGCCCCTAAGTGCAACGCCGGTGACAACGGCGCCGTCAAACGTATGCCACCATCCCCGTGCCAAGCCTCGTTCAATCGTACCGCTGGGAAAAAGATGGGTAACGCCGATGACGCCATAACATGGTCGAGAGTGAGTTCAGCAACTCGCGCACGAAGTTGGCTGCCAGTCCAGGCGTCTTGGTTCTTCGATTCGATCCAGGCTTGAGATCGTCCAGAGCCGTAGCTCGTGGTGATAATCGCCAAGGAATCTAGGAGTCCCGCCTCGATATTCTCTGCAATACCGCTGATTCTTTGCCCCTCCAGCGGCAGGTGTGCACCTAAAAATGCCCGCAGCGGCGAGTTATCAACCATGCCATGCACATCAGCCCGACCAAGGCGACCGCCACTTATGATGCGCAGACCCCAGACCAGCGCTCTTTTCAGAATGTTGCCGACATCGGTGTGATAGACCTGATTCGTTTCAATAGACAGCCACAGGTCAGATAAACCGGCGACCGCCTCCTGCCACGACTTCTGACTCGACGCCAGATACACCGCGTTTATCGCACCGGCTGATACACCCGTCAAGATTTGCGGTCGATATTCTGGGATGGTCTTGGCAATATGGCGCAAGGCACCAATCTGGTACGCCGCACGTGCCCCGCCACCACTCAATACAAGCGCATGTTTTTCTTCCTGCTTAGCCAAGCTAGCTGAGGGCTCTTGTTCCCTAGCTGAGGGCTCTAATGATGTCACGCAATTGTTCCTGATCCTCTGGTGTCCGAACAGGTAAGCTCACTTCGATCCGCTCGATTAAATCGCTGTACCGATTCTTTATCGTAGCAGCCAAATCGTCATAAAGAGCAATAATTACGCACGTATCGAGCACTTCATCGTCTACCCGTTCCTCAAGTCCGTCCCAATCTTGGACTTTGGACAACGCCGCCATTTCCTGACAGAGACGCTCCATACCAAAGACCGCAAATGCACCCGCATAAGCTGGCGTTGACATATAAAAGGCCAGCCGTTGCTTTGCTATGCGAATACGATCAGCCAATAGCGCCTCGGTAGGTGCTGTTGCAACCAACGGCTTCAAACAAACTTCAAAACCATCAGTTCGATGGACCGCAATGGCAGGCAGGATCACCTCGCGGATGTAGCGGGGACTACAGACAGGATGCAGTCGGACACCATCGGCCACTTCTGCGGCCACACTCGCCATATACGGATTCACCGCCGCTACCTGAATGGGTATTTTGGGATGTTTTATCGGCGCCGGAATGAAGAGTGGGACATTCAAATTTAGGTTGTAGTGCTCTGATTCGAAAGCAAGATCAGTTTCGCCTTGCCAGCTTTGCCAAATCGCTTTTACCGCGCGTACATAGTCGCGCATCCAAGGGCCCGCGGGATGCCAATCCAGACCAAACCTGCGACGTATATGACCACGGACCTGCGAACCTAACCCGAGTTCGAATCGACCACTGCTGATCTTTTGCGCAGTCCACGCGGCTTGCGCGATCACATAAGGGCTGCGAGCAAACGCGATTGCGACAGAGGTTCCAATATGGACACGATCGGTGGCCTGGGCCGCCAGCGCGAGTACCTGGAACGGATCGTCCTTCGTCTCCTCCATGAGAAGGGTGTGATAGCCAGCCTGATCCGCAATCTGCGCCTCAGTTGTGACCGCCAATAGATCTAGCGGCACATCAGGTGCGCGTAAACCCGGATCCA
>JAQWQN010000240.1 GCA_029244465.1 Pseudomonadales bacterium | reverse complement strand
TTGTTAGATTGTTAGATTGTCACACCGCTAGTGTATTAGGATACAGCGCGCAACAGAATGGCAACGACTTGCAAATGCTCATACACGTGATTAATGGACCGAACCTGAACCTTTTAGGGCAGCGCGAACCAGAGATTTATGGTTCTGACACGCTTGCATCCATTGAACAGCAGTGCCGCAAGATAGTCGAAGAGGCAGGCGACGACGTGGTTTTTTTGCAGAGCAACCACGAAGGTGAGATTGTTGAGTGGATTCAGGGATCGATTGGTCAAGCGGATGTCATCGTCATCAACGCTGGCGCTTATACACACACATCGGTCGCGATACATGATGCGCTGCGCGTGTATGACGGTCGCATCATCGAACTCCATATCTCGAACCCCCACGCTCGCGAATCTTTTCGGCACAATTCCTATATCTCTTCGACTGCAAACGCAGTGGTGGTGGGCTTAGGCGTGTCTGGTTACGCTCAGGTCATGGAAATGCTTTGCGGCTAAAACCCGCGTTAGCCCTGGAGCGGCTGCCAAGCATGTGAAAACTCAGCCTTGCTGTCGGCGTGCTTAGCAAACCCTGCAGCTTTGTACTTGGAACGTATTAACGCCAAGTGTTCTCGGCCGAACAAACCCACAACGGTGTCGTTTTTAGGATCACGGAATACGTAGTGAGGCGCACCAACGAAGCCGTTTTCTTCAGCTGTTGTCATGCTTGTTTGGAGGCTCGCTGAACCTTCGCCACCATCTTGGGTGTACGTATCGAATGCACTTACATCAACGCCAACCTCACTGCATGCCGTACGCAGTTGATCTGGCGATTCGAGTTCGAACGCTCGCCAACCACTGCCCCATCCTTGTAAGTAAACCCACATAGCGAATGGAATTTCCAGATTTTGTCGTTTTGCGAATAGAAATACGCGATGTGCAAGGTCTGAGTCTAATAGACGATGCGGGCTCCGCAACGGGAGGTTCTGTAACGCTGCATATTCTCTGGCAGTGGCGTAATACATGCGAGCTTTACGGTCGGCAGCAGCGGACGCAGGGCGGCGTTGCATGTCCGTCCCGACGCTGCGGGTGAGGCCCAACTTGGTGTAACTGAGTGTGTATGGTTGGAAGTTTATGGATACGTTGAAATCGCGTGCAATCTCTAGCGTCGGCCTGATTGCGAGATACGCGTGCGGAGATTTTAGATCGATGTAGACATCGAGTGTGGTCTCACCGGATTGCGCGAGGAGAGTTTGCCAATCAGTTTGTTCTGCCATGATGGCATTGACTGCCGGGGTGGAGTGCATCGGGTTGCCCGAATAGTTGCAATTGTCAAGGCTAGCATAGGCTATCCGGAACTGAGAAATGCCAAGTTTTCTGCAATCGTCTTGAACCAAGATTTGTTTGCGAAGCAGTGCTAGGCTGATGTCCGAATTTGAACCAGTTAAGCAAACAAGATGCACGGGAGGTGCGATGAAATATGTAAAGCCGGAAGTCGCGAGCGAGCAGGCGGGCTTGCGTTTAGCATTGACCGCGCACATGCCTGCGCCCTATTCAATGTCGGCTCGTGCCGTGTTTGACCATCATCGTGTGCCGTATACCGCGGTTGAACAGGTGGGCGCTGGTGAGAATGAGGCTTTGCTTTCCTGGACCGGCCATCGCAACGCGCCAGTGGCTGTGTACAACAGTGAGGTCGCCCGTGTCGGGTGGTTGGAGATACTCAATCTCGCTGAGCGACTAGGTTCTGGTGCGAGCTTAGTACCCGATGACATTGATCTGCGTATGCAGATGATGGGTATGACCAGCGAGTTGATTGGTGAAAATGGATGGGTCTGGAACATGCGGCTGCTCATGTTGGGTGGCGGAGGCGCGGAACGTGCGGAGAAAGAAGCCGCGCGCAACCCGATGTACAAAGATTACGGCTACAGTGAGGATGCCAAAGCCATCGCACTGGATAAAGCCTGCCAGGTACTGGATAGATTCGCTATTTTTGCGCAGGCATCAAAGGGCGAGTATCTGTGTGGGGATCGCCTCAGTGCGATCGATATTTACTGGGTGTTTTTCTCCAATCTTCTGAAGACTCTATCGCATGAGGATTGTCCGATGCCTGCCGGGTTACGCAAATCCTATGAGATGAGTGGTGGCCTGCTCGGGGAGATTGATCCGATTCTGATTGCGCAACGTGACTTCATCATTAAAAACCATTTTACGCTGCCTATGGTGTTTTAAGCAGCGGGAAAAAAGTTAGATAGCATTTGAACCGACCGACAGCGATGGTGATCGATAACGTGGTGAGTCATAGGCGATCGAGAGGTGCAACCGAGACACACCTTGCCCGGTGACGATTAGCCGCCAAGGGGCCTCGTGAGCTTTCTCAGACTTGGACCTTTGAGAGCCATTATTGCAAGGATGGCAAGGTAGATAACAAGACTGATTAGGAGCGCCCCTGGCGATGTGTACGTGGTCGCCAGCACGCCGGTCAGCAGTGCGCCCATGGGCATAAGGCTGTAAGTAATGCCATGTATCCCCATCACTCTCCCTCGCAGAGCATCTGGCACTTCAGATTGAAGTGCGGTTGTCGAGAGGATAAGAAAGATTGAGGTGGCTGTTGCGGCGAGTAAAGAAAACAGCAAGGCCAGTGAATAACTGGGCAAAGTTGTGGCCAGTGCAAACCCTGCTAAAAACACGACAGCGATTAGCGCGCCGCCGAGCATTACGGTGCCATAGCGATTGCCTGCTTTTATCGTGCCGGCGATGATTGTGCCTAAGATTGAACCTAAACCAGTCGCACTCATGAGTATGCCAAAGCCTTCAGGACCTGCGTTCAACAATTTTGCAAAGGCTGGCATTTGCTGCATATAAGAACTTAGGAAGAGCATTGTCGCGTAGGAAAGGAGGATCAAATCCCTAAAAAACGGATGTACGAAAATATAGTGAATACCTTCGACTGTCTGAGCCCAAGCCGACACGCTCACCTGGCCGGGCAGTTTAAGTTTCATACCTATGATGACGAGCAACATGATGAGGTAGCCAAGCGCAGCCAAATTGAAGACGACGGTTGGGCCGTAGAGTGCAATTAAGACCCCGCCTAATGCCGGAAGCACCATGCGCGTTACCTGCCACAAAACAGAGTTTAACGCGACAGCAGACAGGAGTGCAGAACGGTCGATGAGATGTGGGAAGAAAGTCTGTCGTGTTGGCCAATCCACGCCGCTCACGACGGAGATCGCCGCTGCGATAATCCATACGTGCCATACCGTGATGGTGTCTGCGAATACGAGCAGAGCAAGTAAAAAGAGTAGTGCTGCGTTTAGTGCGGTTGTGACGAGGAGAATGAATCGCTTGTCGTATCGATCGGCGATTACCCCGCCTGCGACGGTGAACAAAATCGCCGGTACCGCCGTCGCGGCGCCTAAAATACCAAGATCAATGGTTGAGCCAGAAAGCTCATAGACTAGCCAACCCATGGCAATTGCGGAAATTTGCCAGCCACCGACTGAGGCGAGTGAGGCAAGCCAGTAGCGCCGGTAGAGGGGGTATGAAAGGGCTGGGTAGTGAACGAGTAATTGGCTAAACATCTGCAGCATGATAGTCGGGATATCGCGTCAGATACTAGGTATATCCTTGGACCTCGGTATCGCGGCCAAACAGCAAGCTGATCAACGAGCGACCGGCTCCGGCAATGTTGTTATAAGAAAATTGTCATGTGAGAGCGACTCGTTAACGGCAGCGTGCCCAAGCAGGTTGTACTAACGTGTGAGCGCTGTGTCTGCTTTGTTTAGTAACGTCGCCAAATCGGTCACATCGGTCACATCGGTCATATTGCTAATCGGACCAGTCAGTTGCGAGCACGTGCTACCATCTCGCAATGGATTTACCTTGGCCTCAATTAGAACGGTTGTCGCTTGACCCTTCAGTCCAGGAATGGGATGAGCTCGCAAGCACAGTACACGCTTTTCTTCAGGAGGAGCTTGCGCTTCTTGGTTCGCAACCCGTTCTACAAGGAGAAGAAGCACTCAGCTCCGAGCAAGATCTTAAGTCGTTTCTGAGGTCTCTGTTTGGTTCTGGCTTTAATGCCGCTCACCCTGGCTTCATGGCCTACATTCCCGGTGGAGGGTTGGTCACTTCAGCATTGGCAGACTGGATCGTCAAGACCATGAATCGCTATGGGACAGCCCACTTTGCGGCACCAAAACTTGCCGAACTGGAATACCAGGTCGTAGCCACTTTTGCACGATGGATTGGTTTCGGACCTGGGTTCGCAGGTGTGTTAACCACTGGCGGTTCGCTCGCGAACTTTACGGCACTTGTTACAGCGCGACGCGCAATGCTGCCGGAAAATTTCCTGTCGGGAACCATCTATTGTTCGGATCAGACTCATCACTCTGTCATGAAGGCGGCGAACCTCGCTGGATTTTCCGCTCGCAACGTCCGAATAGTGCCCACAGATCGCGATTTTCGGATTGAGGTTGCTGCGCTTAAAAGTCAAATTACAGCCGATCGGGCGGCCGGGTTAGCGCCTTTCTTGCTAGTGGGCTCCGCCGGGACAACTAATACCGGCAGCGTCGACCCAATGTCTGAGCTCGCGGCTGTCGCGCAAGCCGAGGGCCTTTGGTATCACGTCGATGCAGCTTACGGGGGTGCTTTTTTGTTAACCGACCGTGGCCGCAAGCAACTTGCAGGTATTGCTGAGGCGGACTCGGTGACGCTCGACCCCCACAAAGGGCTTTTTCTGCCTTATGGCACCGGTGGGATCTTGGTCAAGGATCGAGATAGTTTGATTGAGGCACATGAGTTGCGTGGTGCGTATATGCCTGACCTTGATCGGGCGCAAGCGCATCTCGATCCCTTTAGTCTGTCAGTGGAACTGTCGCGTGAGCATCGCGGCTTGAAGGTGGCGTTACCATTAATGCTCCACGGCGAAGATGCGTTCGCCGAAGCGCTGGATGAAAAACTGGACTTAGCCGAGTATGCGTTTGAGGCGATGGATAGGACTGGGACGTTTGACATGCTTAATCGGCCAGACCTTTCAACGTTTGCTTTTCGCTTACTGCCAACGACACAGACAGACAAAGACCTAGGGGATCTGAATCGACGTTTTCTCGATGAGATCAATTCGGCGGGTAAGGTCTATCTATCGGGTACAGTATTACATGATACTTTCGCGCTACGGGTATCGATACTCAGTCACCGGACGCACCAGGCACAAATAGACACTCTGCTCGAGGAACTCAACAGAGCCGCCGGTCATGTCCGTGTTAAAGGTTAGATATGCCAACACGTGAGCTTAGCGAAGTACTGGCATGGGGATTGCCAGTGTTAGTCACCCTTGTGGGCACGTTCGCTGTGCAATGGTTGTTGGGTAAAACGTTTTCTCATCATCCCAACAATCGGCTATACAGGCAGTTCTCGCAGATTGTTGTGCTGTTGGTGGCTGTTGTCGTGTTACTCCTGGCATTGCCGTTTCAAGTCGAAACGCGTGGTCAGCTTTTAAGTCTTTTCGGCTTGGTCGTTACCGCAATTATTGCTTTGTCATCGACTACCTTCGTCAGCAATGCAATGGCTGGATTGACGCTTAAAATAATTGGTAGCTTTCGCACCGGCGACTTCATCGAAGTTGGTGCGCATTTCGGGCGGGTCCGAGTGAAGACTCTACTGCACACTGAAATACAGAGTGAAGATCGCGATACAGTGACGCTGCCTAATATCTTTGTCATCACTAACCCGGTCAAAGTCGTAGATCAGAGCGGCACACTCATTTCTGCCGAAGTTTCAATTGGGTATGACGTACATCGAGAACAGGTGAGAATTCAATTGCGTGAAGCCGCTGAGCGGGTTGAGTTAAGAGATCCCTTTGTTCAAATTCTGACTCTGGGTGATTATGCAGTTGACTATAAAATCACGGGATTTCTTGCTGACGTTGGTACGCTAGTTAGTAAGAAAACTGAATTAAAAGGTGCCATGCTGGATACGCTTCACGAAGCGAATATCGAGGTCATGTCACCTACGGTTATGAATCAAAGACAAATTAGTCGTCCCCTATTACCTGCTGGCGCGCCAGACCAGAGAGGTCCGGAACCGGGTCGGGTTGAAGAGTTGATGTTCGACAAGGCAGAGATCGCTGCGCGTGTTGAACGCTTCCATGACCAAATTAGAAGTATTCAGGCTGAGATCTCTGAGCTGAAGAAGAGTGAGGATGACGGCGCACGATTAGAGATTGCGTGGCTCGAACAACAAGTTAAATCACTGCGTACCTTCGTCGCGCGTGTAGACGGGGGTGTTGATACTTAAGTCGCTACAGAGGGCTTAAGCTCCTGATCTCATGCCAGATGTGGGGTCTAGATGATCTCGCATGGTGTCCCCGAGAGTGTTTAGGCACCATACGGTCAGGGCAAGACATGCACTAGGAAAGGTCAGTATCCAAGGTGACGATTCCATAGTCTGTGTCCCATCTGCGACTAAGACGCCCCAGCTGGTGTTCGGCTCTTGGATACCTAAACCAAGAAAGCTGATGAAACTCTCGGCTAAAATGACCCCTGGAATCATGAGCGTCGAATAGACAACGATTGGTCCGACCATGTTCGGTAGGATGTGTTTTACTACTATGGTCGTTGTCGACGCACCGAGGCCCTTGGCTGCCTGAATGAATGGGCTGTATCGCAGGCGCATGGTTTGTGCGCGGACTATGCGTGCGATGTTGAGCCAAGAAATCATGCCGAGACCTGCGAATAAAACATACTGGTTTTGTCCGAACAAGACGACTAACAGAATAACGACCAGTAGTCCTGGTAAGCAGTAGAAACCGTCTACGATACGCATCATGAATTGGTCAATTGCACCGCCCAAAAAACCCGCGACTGCGCCCCAAGGGATTCCGATACTGAGACTGATGACTGTCGTTAGAAGCGCGATTGTGAACGATACTCTCGCGCCTTCCATGGTGCGTACGAACAGATCACGCCCTATGACATCGGTACCAAACCAATGCCCGAGAGATGGCGGTTGTTCGAGTTGTTCCCAATCGATGAGCTCACTGTCGTAGGGGCTTAACTCCGGACCAAGCAGGGTGCCTAGCACAATGGCACCAAGGATCGTCAGAGCGACAATTGAGGGTAAAGGCAGGCCTCGTGATTTCACTTTTGGGTGACTCGAATTCGAGGATCGACTAAGCCGTAGGCAACATCTGCGATTAGATTGAAGATCAATATGGCGAGGGAATACACGATCGTCACGCCCATCACTAATGTGTAGTCTCGATTCAAAGCACCATCGACGAAGTAGCGACCGATCCCCGGCAAGTTGAAGACCTGCTCTATGACCACTGTCCCGGTTAATAGACCGGCTGCCGCCGGGGCTAGATAAGAAATCATAGGGAGTACAGCGATGGGTAGGATATGCCTATTTACAGTCCGAACTGTGCCGATACCTTTGGCGTATGCCGTTCTAACGTGGGGTTCACTAATGGTTTCCGCGACGCCACCACGGATGAGTCGTGCAAGCTCTGCGCTAAACGGGATGGCGAGGGCAAATGTCGGGAGTACAAAATGCCACCATGTATCCGCCCCGCCGGCGGGGAATAGTGACAGGGCGACGCTGAAGATTAGAACCATCAGCGGCGCTGAGACGATGGTTGGAATGGCCAGGTTGAAATTGCTTAAACCCATAAGCACACGATCTATTGCGGTGCCTTGGTTGAACCCCGCTGTGGTACCAATAAGTAAGCCCAGGAGCAGCGCCACAAACAACGCCGATATACCGAGGCCCATGCTGACCGGGAGTCCAGCTGCGATGAGTTCGTTGATTGAAAAGTCTTTCTGTTTGAAAGAAGGCCCCAGGTCCCCTTGGAGCAACTGAACTACGAAGCGGCGGTATTGTTCGTAGAGTGGCGCGTCTAAATTATACGCGGCGCGTAGGTTGGTCTCGATTTCCGGTGGCAGACGACGTTCACCGTCGAACGGGCCGCCGGGAGCAAGACGCACCAAAAAAAAGACCACCGTTACGATCGCGAAGAAAGTTATCGCGGCAAAAAATATTCTGCGCACTAGGAACTGAGTCATCGCAAAAGACCTTGTCTTTAGAAAGGCGAAGCCCTTCGCGGTTGGCGCCTATCCTCGGATCGTTACCGGCAATTCTCGGATGCCGTGGATGAAGCTGGAGGCGAGGCCCAATGGCTCTCCTGTGACTTCGAGCTTCGGGAACCGTTTCATTATTTCTTGCCACATCACGGTCAGTTGCATTTCGGCCAGGCGATTGCCGACACAGCGATGGATACCGTAACCAAAGGCTGTGTGCTGTCTGGGGTTGGTGCGATCGATTCGGAATTCGCTTGCGTTCTCAATGGCGTCTTCATCGCGATTGCCGCTGATGTACCACATGCAAACACGGTCGCCCGCCTTAATTTGCTTGCCGCGAATTTCGGTATCTTGCATTGCCGTGCGAGCCATGTGAGCGACCGGGGTCTGCCAGCGAACGATTTCCGGGACCATGGTCTTAATGACTGCCGGGTTCTGGAGGAGTTTTTCGTATTGCTCTGGGTTTTGGTTGAGAGCGAGGACACCGCCCGAAATGGAGTTTCGGGTGGTGTCGTTACCACCAACGATCAACAACATAATGTTACCGAGTAGTTCCTGCGGGCTCATGTTGTTGGTTGCTGGGTCGTGTGCCAGCATAGAAATCAAATCGAACTTGGCCGGCTCCTTCTTGCGTGCCTCATAGTATCCTTGAAAATAAGTGAGGCACTCCATAAGCACCGTAAAGCCCTCGTCGGGATTTTCGAACTGGTCGGGATCGGACAGGTTCTGAATTGTATCAGACCATTCAATAAGCTTGAGACGATCTTCTTGCGGCACATCAAACAAGGTGGCTAACATTTGCGCGGTCAATTCAACGGAGACGTAGCGCACCCAATCGAATTCTTCATTACGTGGCAGGTTGTCTAGAATATTTCCGGCGCGCTCACGGATGAGCGGTTCCAGCTCCGCCAAACTCTTAGGCATGAATAGGGGAGTCACCACGCGGCGTTGCTGGTCATGTTTGGGCGGATCTTCCTGGATGAACATTGGCAACGAGTAATCGTCTTCCCGGTCCGGGACGCCGCCAAGGGCGATGCCGCCCTTTTTTTGCAAGGATGAAAAGAGATCGTGGTGTGTATCGACATACATGATGTCTTCGTATTTGGTCACTGACCAATAGGGCCCGAACATGCTGTCTTCATGGAAGTGCACTGGGTCTTCATTACGTAGACGTTCAAAATGCGGCCAAAAGGTTCCGTTTAGAAATAAAGCGGGATGAGATGGGTCCATTTCATCTAGGGGTATCGAATAAGGGTCGTAGTTGGGGTCGATGGCAAAAGCTTTCGCGACCGCCTTATTTGAGACCGTCATGTCCCCGGCCCGTGATCGGCTAATCAAGGATTGTCGCTCTTCGTCGCTGCTGCCTAGATATATTTGGTTCATGTCAGATCTCCTTTTATTCCGGACCTTCTAGGTAGCCAGCGTGACACTATTTTCGCCATTTTTCGAGTGCTCGTGCTAAGTTCTGCGCATAGAAAAAAGGGAATGGCGTGAGCAACTTTACCAAGTGGGTTTTGGTCGGACTTCTTACTTCAGCATCGTGCAGTGACCCCGAGGAGTCGGCGCTGCCTGATCGCAGCGCCATAGCGGAAGCGCAAACGCTACGGGCAGCGACGGAGGCCGAAATTAAGGCGCGCGCGCGCGCCATTCACGAACGCGTGCTGGTTCTTGACGCTCACGCGGATATAGAAATCCCCGATAATCTCTCTCGCTATGCGGGGCCAGACGGCATGTCGAGAGTAGCGCCGCTGAAGTTGCATGCCGGCGGTGTCAATGCAGTGGTTGTTGCAGCGGCGGTGGGCCCAGGGCCAAGAGATGAAGCGGGTTTCGCGGAAGCTCGTCGACAAGCTGAAGCAGAAGTCGAGGCGATTCATGCTCAGGTCGCAGACGTCACGACAAATACGGTACTAGCGACGAGTGCTGACGCCATCGTCAAAGCACACGCCAACGGCACAACAGCGATGATCCTTGGTTTTCAAAACGCGCGGATTCTGGGGCTAGAGCCGCAAGGCGTAGACGAATTTTATGCCTCTGGTGTGCGAGTTTTTGCATTGACGCACATGGGACATAATGACTTTGCAGACTCTTCCCGGCCGGTTTATATCGGTGAGACGAGTAGTTATGAACCCGATGCAGAGCACGGTGGTCTGTCAGCGCTGGGGGTCGCGGCGATTAAACGTGTTAACGATCTCGGCGCGATAGTCGATGTCAGTCA
>JAQWQN010000098.1 GCA_029244465.1 Pseudomonadales bacterium | reverse complement strand
GATTGGATCGAAGCCGCCTGCGACGAGTGGCGCATTTGGGTCGTCAAGTTTCCGATCTTCCTCCTTGAGTTTTACGAGCAATGCGTCATAGCTCCTAATCCCGGGTGCAGTTGAGCCATTCGCGAGTTTGCGGTCGAAGAAACCAACATAAGGGAGCTGCATGATGCCGGCAGCCATGATATGTGCATGGGCTTCAACAAAACCTGGCACGATTACGTGGTCCTTAAAGGTATCATCAAGCTCATAGTCGCCCCATCCAGCGACTTCGTCTAAAGATCCCACTCCGAGTATCAAACCGTCTCGGACTGCGATGTGCGTGCCTTCTGGGTTGGCCGGGTTCATGGTCAGTATTTTACGTGCTTGGTAAATGGTGATGGTCATGGGTGGCCTTGGTTGATTAATTGTGCAAACACGCCGCTATTTGCGGCACGTTTGCTGGGATGGAATCAGACTGTGCGGCAATGAGCCACAAACTAGGGTGGGGTTTAGCTACCTCGTCTTCGATTCCAGCCTTCCCGGGCACTCGACATGTCATAGAGACGTTCTGTGTTTACTTCCAAATCCTCGTACGTCACATCGAGCCCAAGATCGATATCCTGATTGTTGAAAATCGCACACATAGAAAAATGCCCGCCGCTGGCTTGAATGATCTTGCCCGTTGGCGCGTTTTCGCTGGACATGAGAAGCACTGCGGGTGTGACCAACTTCGGATGTGCGGCAGGATCGGGGTTGTCTGGATCAAGGTCCTGACGGCCAGGTATCGTGGCGATGAGCCTGGTGGCGGCTCCTGGTGCGAGACCGTTAACGCGAATGTTCTTGGTCGCCCCTTCGATCGCCAGGACATTGATTAACCCGAGCATACCCATTTTTGCCGCGCCGTAATTCGCTTGGCCGAAATTGCCATAAATGCCAGACGTTGAGCTGGTCATGACAATGCGCCCATATCCTTTTTCATACATGATTGGCCACGCAGCGTGGGTCACGTAGGCGGTGCCGTTGAGGTGCACGTCCATCACGAGGTCCCAGTCGTCGAGCGGCATTTTCTTAAAGCTCTTGTCGCGCAGAATACCGGCGTTGTTGATGAGAATATCGACGGTACCAAATTCGGCTACCGCGTCATCGATGATGGACTTGGCGCCTGCTTTGTCGGAGACGCTTGCCTTGTTGGCAATGGCAATGCCGCCGGCTGCTTTAATTTCATCGACGACTTGATCGGCCATATCACTGCTGCCGACTCCGTCGCCACTGCCGCCTAAATCGTTTACGACAACTTTTGCGCCGCGCGTCGCGAACTCAAGTGCATGTGATTTCCCTAATCCCCCGCCGGCACCTGTGACGACAACGACTTTGCCTTCAAATTCACTCATGCTGTTTCCCTTGCTAATGTCTTTTTTTTCGAGACCAACGAGGCTAGGCGAGACGCAGCCTGGATTCAAGCTGTCAGCGTTGAGCAAACACGCCCTATGAAAACGGCCGTGGGTAGGTAAAATCTTCTGCGGCAACGCTTCAGTGAAGCAGGGGTAGCACATGCAAGTAGGATTTACAGAAGATCAGCTTCAGTTTCGGGATGTCGTGTCGCGATTCCTGAAGGACAAGTCGCCACCAACGGCGGTACGCGCTTTGATGGATTCCGAGCAGGGCTATGACTCGGAGGTTTGGCAGCAATTGAGCCAAGAGATTGGCCTGTTAGGAGTACATTTGCCGGAGGCGTATGGCGGCTTTGGGTTCGGGCCCATTGAGCTTGGCGTGATCGCCCAGGAAATGGGTCGATATCTCTTTTGTGGCCCGTATTTCGCGTCTGCGGTTATGGCGGGATACGCGGTTTTGAACTCGGCGAATGAAGAAGCCAAGGAGCGATTGCTGCCTGAGATAGCAGCAGGTACCAAGATCGCGGCCCTTGTGCTCGATGACCTTAGTGATGCGGCCACGGTGGGTACCGGTATTAGCGCCAGCGGTGGTCGTCTTAACGGAACAGCCGGGATAGTGGTTGATGCACACGTTGCGGATACGCTGATCGTTGTGGCCGGCACGCCTGAAGGGTTGTCCTTGTATGAAGTCGCCCCAGCATTGGCGTCTGTAACGCCGCTGGACGCGATTGATCCGACTCGCAAACTCTCTCGAGTGACTTTTAATGGTTGTGCGGGCGAGCGTATCGCCGGGGCCGGTGTGGATATCGATCTGCTGTGGGATCAGATGAGTACAGTGCTTGCCCATGAAATGATTGGTGGGGCAGAACGGTTGTTTGAGACGACAATCGAGTACATGAAGATGCGGGTTCAGTTTGGACGCCAAATCGGTTCCTTCCAGTCGCTCAAGCACCGCTGCGCAGATTTATTGTTGGAATTGGAACTCGCGAAGGCCATGACGCATGAAGCAGGTCGTTTCATGGCCAGCGGCGAAGGTGATGCCTATTCCCCAAACATGGCCAAAGCGATGGCCAGCGATGCCTACTTAGGCGTAGCCAAGCAGGCAATACAACTTCGCGGTGGTATCGGCTTTACCTGGGAAGAAGATACACACCTCTGGTTTAAACGGGCTAAAGCATCAGAGATGTTTCTCGGATCCCCGAACTGGCACAGGGAACGCATGATGCAACGTATGGAGGCGGACGCAGTCCGAGCAGCGAATGGTTGATCATCCCAATTTGAGTTATGACGAGATATATAAAGATGTCGATGCGTGGTTGCAGGAGCACTGGGATGTGAGTCGTGGGCTGGCAGCGTGGCGAGAGATTCTGGTTGAAGGGGGTTGGGCCGCGCCCACCTGGCCGGAGGAATACTACGGTCGGAATTTCTCGATTGAACAAGCGGGTGCTGTTAATCAGGCTTTTGATGATCATGGCGCGGTTGGCGTCGCACAAGGCGGTCCGGGTCGACTCGCTTCGCACACGATACTGGTGCACGGCACAGACGCACAGAAGAAAAAGTACCTGCGTCCGATCCTGACGGGCGAGGCCAGTTGGTGTCAGCTCTTCAGTGAGCCCGGTAGTGGGTCTGATCTGGCCGGATTAGCCACAAAAGCTGAAAAAGATGGTGACCGTTGGGTTATGAATGGCCAGAAGGTGTGGAATACCAGTGCCCACCACGCAGATTTTGGGATTTTGGTCGCTCGCTCTGATTGGGATGTGCCCAAGCATCAAGGCATTAGCTACTTCCTCATCAATATGCGCCAGCCTGGCGTAGAGGTCCGGCCGCTGCGACAAATGAATGGTCATGCCTCATTTAATGAGGTCTTCATGGCGGATGCGGAAGTTCTCGCGGAAGATTTGTTAGGCGCAGAAGGCGAAGGTTGGAAGATCGCTGCGACCACGCTGTCCGCAGAGCGGCAAGGTTTCGGTGGTGACCGTAGTGGGGGCAAAGTCAAAGATCTGCCGGGGCCGATTTACGCTGAGTATCGGGATGAGCTCGCGATCGCGTTAGAACCCTACACATGGTACCCACAACGCGCAGGGCGAGTCGATCTTGTCATGCCTAGAGCGATGGAAACGGGTGCGATTTCTGATCCACACGTCCGCCAGGAGCTCGCGAAGCTGATTGCCATGAAAAAGGCATCAGATCTGGCGGCTGCTAGTGCGGTGCAGAAGCGGCGAGCAGGTAACTCGAATGTGATTCCAGAAGGTTCCATTGGCAAACTGGCCGCGAGTGTAATAGCGCGCCAGGCCTCGCACGTGCATACCCTTGTTTCAGGTACGGACTCAATGTTGAAAGGCGCAGACTCGCCGATGGACGGTGTGATCGCGGAGATCTTGATATCGGTACCTGCGATTTCCATAGCGGGTGGTACCGACGAGATTCAAAAGAATATTATCTCCGAGCGGGTGCTGGAATTGCCGAAGGAACCAAGGTTTGATACGGGCCCATTCCGGGATGTTCCGAGGAACCTCGCTGACATCTAGGCCGGTAAGGTAACGAGTCAGACCATGAAGGGGCGCAAACCTGCTGCCGGTCGGTTGCAATCGCTACCAGGCTGTGGGTCTTAGAGCGTCTTCAAGACGTTTATGGATCGGACTGCTCCTCGTCTCGGTTGATCCTTTCGTCGCATCCGGTCTCATGAGCGTGCTGCACGTTCCCGAAAAGGATCAGTACAAACCGGGTTAGGTCCAGGCGCTCAGGATGGGTGCCGAACGTTTGTGCGGGATATCTCCGCCCGTTAGAAGTTGGCGGGCTTTGGCGAAGGGGTCGCTCTGGTCAGCATCCAAAGGCAACCCAGTGGCTTAAGTCCCGTTTATAGAGTGTCTTTCCCTGCCCAACAAGAATGCGTACCGACGCATATGCGCTGTGGCAGTTTGATCTTGCAGATCGGACCCTTGCTGATGCTATCGGCTGCGAATATTTCGCAAGCTGAAGAATCGCTATTCATATCCGTCGTAAAGGTCATGACGTAGCCATCGTCTTCGGCCTGGCTGCCCACTCGCGGTGCCATGGGGCTTTCGCTCGCGTAGACGCCTTCAGGGAACTGATAGCGTTCAATACCACCGCTATCGACATCTAAGCGCATCATGCCATCGAACAGGAACCAACCCGGCTTCGCGGTCATACCCCAGGTGTACTGGTAGGGCTTTCCCGCGACGCTTGGATTAATCATGCCAAATTCAGAAATTCCATCCTCGAGTGGTCCTTCCTTAACTTCGCCGGTTTTCATATTGAAGCGCCAGCGGTAGGCGTGTGCGCCGATCGCATTAATATCTAGCATCGCGAAAGGCGTGAGGCTGTCGGGTAAACCCTTAGTGCGAATACCTCGTCTGGGATCTTGGGTATAACCATCCAGGACGACTTCGTCGCCGTCTTCAAAGGCATTAATCCAGTGCAAGACGTAGGTCGGCGCGGCGTTGAACCAAACGACTTGGTCACTGCTGCCACGACGCGGCACGATACCGAAACGGCTACCAAGCTCTGGAAAGAAACGGACTGCGTGAGCACCCTGGGCAAGGGCGTCCGGGTCCCAGAACAGCGGTAAGTCATTGAGAATAGCGTAGCGGTCTGTGAATGCCATATCGTGAGGCAGTCTCGGCCCCGGTAGTTCAATCGGGATGTAATGGGCGAGTTGTCCAGTCCGATCAACGACGCCGTAATGCATGTACGGCGCTTCTTTTGAGTAATTAAAGAAAAGCATCTCGCCGGTGGCTTCATCGACTTTGGTGTGGGCGGAGACTCCCCATCCCGGTGTGACACCTCCGGTCCAATCAGCCTTGCCTTTGTGGGCCAACGTGCGTGGGTCTAACTCATAGACATCACCACATTGATAAAAGCTGGTCGCTGCGACTCCGTTGTGGACGATGACGTCAGTACTTGAAGAATCTTTGAGTCGGGTACGGGCACCCCAACCGTCTTGTTTAGAAAGGTTGGGATTTTCTCTCAGACCCGCCCACAGAGGCTCACCGGCTTCCAGCTCCGCTTCAAATCCTTCCGTGCGGATAAAGCGATTACGATATTCAACGTGACCTGAGTCAAAATAGAGTGAATGCAACATACCATCGCCGTCGAATGGATGATATCGACCGAGCGCACCGTGCAACGGGTTTTCTGTGTTACGCAGATATACGCCAGCAAGATCGCTAGGTAGGTCCCCGATAACTTCAGGTTCGATGACGTCGTATTCGCGTGTGTTCGGGGTCCATGCACCGGTGCGATAAGGGTGATCGTCGTTTGCCGGCAAGTTGCCTTGAATATCATTGTTTAGGGTTGTCTGCATAGCTCTGCACTCGTTGGTCAGTCGGCTACGTTACCAGAGTCATCGCCCCGACGCTCGCGACCGACTGACTCCGATGTATACTCCGCAACATGTCTAACGCGCCTACCTATTCCATCGAACCGCAGCGTTTTTGGGCCGATCCCTACCGGGATTACAGTCAAATGCCGCCGATCGTGTATGTCCCAGAGCTAGATGCAACGCTGATCACGCGACATGTTGATATTGCAGTGAACGAGAAGAAAACGAACGTTTTTTCCTCTTGGCAACCGCAGGGACTGATGACGGTACTCATGGGTGAAAACCTCATGCGCAAAGATGGACGTGATCATATGACCGAGCGTAAGGCTATTTACCCGAGTATGTCGCCGCAGGTGGTTAAGTCCCATTGGTGTGAACAGTTTCGTGACTACACTGATGTGGTGATTGCTGCGCTCGAGGGAGCAACCTCCGGTGACCTTTTCTGGCGCTATGCGATGCCGGTATCGGCGCATGCGTTGCGGGTGATGACCGGCTTAACAAACATGTCTGCTGCTGAGATGAACCGGGTCAGTCAGGGCATGATCGATGGTTGTGCCAACTATGTTGCTGATGCCGCGGTTGAAGCGCATTGTCATGCCTGCACCGCCAGTATCGATGCCCATATCGATGACCGTCTAGCGGAGGGTGTGGCTGAGGATGACCTGTCGCTGCTTGGTGTTCAGCTGCGAGCAGGTCTAACTATCGAGCAGCTGCGCGCTAATATTAAATTATCGATTTCCGGCGGACAGAATGAACCTCGAGATGCCATTGCGGGCACGATCTGGGCGCTCCTTGCCCATCCTGAACAACTAGAGAAGTGCGTCGCAGGTCAGGTGAGTTGGCTCCAGGCATTTGAAGAATATGCGCGCTGGATTTCGCCGATCGGGATGTCGCCGAGGCGCGTCGCCCAAACCTACGAATATGGTGGTGTTCGCTTTGAGCCCGAGGATAGGGTGTTCTTTATGTTTGGCGCTGCGAACAGAGACAGTGAAGTCTTTGTATCGCCTGAAAAGTTTGATGTGACGCGAGATATTCGCAAGTCGCTAAGTTTCGGAGCGGGTCCGCACTTTTGTGCCGGAGCGTGGGCATCACGTGCGCTGATTGCGGACGTTGCTTTACCGATGTTCTTCGAAAAGTTTGCCGACGTACATCTCGATGGGGGCGTGCCGTTTGGTGGTTGGGCGTTTCGCGGTCCGTTGGCGCTACCTTGCCGTTGGACCGCGTTCTAGTGCCAGCTTACTTACCCTTCCAGGTCGGGTCGCGTTTTTCGATAAAGGCCCGTGGCCCTTCATGGAAGTCCTCCGTGTCCGCTATTCCCGCAAATTCCTGACCACTTGCACGCCAAAGATCGTCATCGGTATCCATAAAAGCACGAACCGCCACGCGCCGACTGGCCTGTACCGCCAATGGCGCTGAAGCGATGACACGATCGGCTAGCGCGCGCGCTGCGTCCATGACATCGTCTGGTGCAACCACTTGATTCACCATCCCCAATTGGTGCGCGCGTTCAGATGAGAGCGGGTCTCCGGTCATGATGACTTCGAGGGCTGGTGCCATGCCAATCGCACGCGGTAGGCGAAAAAGTCCACCGGCGCCGGCGACGAGGGATCTCTTGACTTCTGGCAAGCCGAAGTTGGTCTCCGTCGAGCAGACAATCATATCGCACGACAAAGCAATTTCCGTACCCCCAGCCAGCGCGCTGCCGGCAATAGCGGCAATGAGTGGCTTACTGCGTTCGCGGCGGACGAGGCCCGCAAATCCGCCCTTTCTTGTCGCCAGCGTGTTGCCACGACCGGCAGCAATTTCTTTGAGATCTGCTCCTGCGCAAAATGCAGACCCGTTGGCGGTTAGAATGGCCGCCCACAGATCATCATCGGCTTCATATTCGTCCAGAATCTCTTCCATTCTCTGTGCAACTTCGCCGTTGACGGCGTTGCGCGCCTCTGGACGATTGAGCGTAATGATCGCGGTGCGACCTTGTTTTTCAAATTCTACGACCACAAGCTTTCCTCCAATCTAATAGCCAGGCAGTGTTGCCTAAATTTCGTGACGCTGCCACCGTATAAAAAGGCCCTCGCGGTAAACGACCGTTGTCATTCGGGAAATAAGGCAAGATCGATGGGAATTTGTCGCAGTCGTTTTAAGGCGGAAAAGCGCTAGGCTACCTCGATAAGCCCGTGCCACGTGAGGTGTTGGCAGAAGTAGTCGACTTGCGATGTCTCTGCCGTCTGCCAAGAATAGGCAGCCTTATCATTTGTGCATCGTTGCGGGTGCTGTGTTGGATCAGATCCGTAACGGCAATACTGCGAAGAAACTGGTTGGTGTCCCCGATCTCGAGAGACCCGATAAAGAACGTCGCTAAGCTTGGGTGCGGTTGTTAACAGGTAAGGCGTTATGCAGTTGCCGGTAGTGTGTGAACACGCTGAAATAGCCGATGAGCAAGTCATTATGATTTGTATCGCAATGGGCTATCCTGGCCCTGATTTTGCGGCCAACGCTGTGCGGACCGAGCGTCGGTCTGTTGGTCGAGTGGCCGTGTTCCGAGGGTTCGAACAAAGCGAGCGATTTTAGACAAGAATTAGGAAGTTGAGGGGGTTCGTATGCAACCAATGACTGGGGTTAATGTTCTAGAGTTTTCGACCATGATCACCGCTTCGTTTGCGGCGATGATGTTGGGTGAACAAGGAGCGAATGTAATTAAGGTGGAGCCAATCGAACTTGGTGATCCGATGCGATTTTTGGGGACGCAAAAAGGCGGTATTTCAGCACTGTTTGCCAACTGTAATCGTGGCAAGAAGTCTCTTCGTATCGATATCAAATCGGCTGATGGCAAGAAAATTATCGAGGATCTCGTTGCCGAGACGGATGTTGTCCTATGTAACTATCGCCCCGGTGTCATGGATAAGCTTGGTTTGGGCAGTGAGCATCTTCGGTCAATCAATCCTAAACTGATCTACTGTGGTGTCTCGGGCTTTGGTACTGAGGGTCCGGAGCGCGGGACCCCGGCCTATGACCCCGTGATCCAGGCGCAGTCTGGATTTGCAGCGGTTCAGGGTGCCGGCAAAGAAGGCCCGGAATTCGTGCGCAACTTAACGTGTGACAAAGTCACGGCGTACACGGCTTGCCAGGCAGTGACGGCAGCGCTCTTTCATCGTGAACGCACCGGCGAGGGACAGAATATCGATCTCTCTATGATGGATGCGGGTCTCTTCTTCCTTTTTCCTGATGGGTTCATGCATCGAACACTGTTAGATGAAGACGTCGAACATGCCATGCCGCTGAGCGAACTGCTCTATGATCTGACCATTACCAAAGATGGTGGTATAACGATGTCGGCGGCCAATCAAGCGCAGCAGGTTGGACTAATGACAGCGCTCGACATGCTACATCTGTTTGCGGATGAACGGTTCAACAGCGCGGAAAAACTAATTGCAAATATTGGGGACTTGCGGGAAATTCTTGCCGCGGCTTTCCTTGAGTATGAGACAGAACCATTGCTGGCCAAACTCAAAGAGCACGATGTCCCTGCGGCGAAGTGCATGGATTATGATGAGGTTCTAGGCCATGCCCAATACAAGGCCAATCACAGTATCGACCAATTCGATCATCCGTTGATGGGTAACATGATTCGTGTTAAGTCACCCGCCAAGTTCAAGAGTGAACGCATAGAGCCTGGGGCCGCAAGCCCAGCTCATGGTGAGCACACCGTCGAGATTCTAAGGTCCATCGGTCGTAGCGAAGAAGAAATTAGCGCGATGATCGACACTGACTTGGCTCGGGGACAAAGCTAGAGGCCTTTAAACTCAGGGTCACGTTTTTCTAAGAAGGCTTTGATCCCTTCTTTTGCATCCTCTGTTCGGGCGCAGATGTTCTGTGCGTAGGATTCGAACTCGAGTGCTTCCCTGAGGGGAACTTCCTGGTTGTGATAAAGCGCGCGTTTGGACAGTTGCGTCGCAATAGGGGGGCCGGAGGCGAATGTCCTAGCCATAGACTGAGCGGCCGCAAGTGCGTCATCGACAACAGATGAAACGATACCGAGTTTGAGCGCTTCGGCCGCATCGATCACTCGACCGGACCAGATCAGCTCTGCGGCTTTTGCCATGCCGACTATGCGCGGCAGGAAGTAGGTGCCGCCCCAGTCTGGATGAAGCCCGCGTTTTGCAAACGTTTGTCCGAACTTGGCAGAGGTTGCAGCAATCCGAATGTCGCAAGCCAGGGCAACGCCCATGCCGCCACCAGCTGCTGCGCCGTTTACAGCGGCGATATAAGGTTTGCCCGCGTCGCGGATGGCGAGTATCACGGCGTCGCGTACGGGCGAGACTTTTTCTGCCATAGTGTCCGGGCTGCGGCTGGCTTTCATGTCGAGGCCTGAACAAAACCCCCGGCCTGCACCAGTTATCACCACGGCACGGACGTGCTCGTTGTCGTTTGCTGCCTGCACAGCCATGAGCAGTTCGTGGCGCATTTTCGGCACCATAGCGTTGAGTGTATCGGGGCGATTTAACGTAATGGTCGCGACTTGGTCTTCAATATCGAGAAGAATGTGTTCAAAATTCATAGTAAAACAACGCTGACATTTTTCGGCCGACGAGTATTGAGGTTGCAATAAGGCTTGGTCAAATCGGTTTGTGGTAGGCTCGAAGCGATTAGAAAGGGGAAGGAAACAAATGGCACTAACGTTTGAAAACAAAGTGGCGGTTGTCACGGGTTCAGGTAACGGACTCGGGCGATCCCACGCTCTGTTGCTTGGATCGCTCGGTGCGCAAGTGGTGGTTAATGATCTTGGTGGCGCAACGGACGGGTCGGGAACAGACGATACCGTTGCCGACGGTGTCGTCGCTGAGATCAAAGCTTCTGGTGGCGAGGCCGTCGCGAATCCCGATAGCGTCACGGATGGCGATAAGATCATCCAGTGTGCAATGGATACTTTTGGTCGGGTTGATATTGTCATCAACAATGCCGGGATCCTGCGGGATAAATCGTTCCACAAGATGTCGGATGATGACTGGGACTTGGTCTACAACGTGCACTTAAAGGGAGCATACAAGGTGAGTCGCGCCGCATTCCCTTACATGCGAGAGCAAGGCTTTGGCCGTTTTGTAATGACCACGTCGGCGGCAGGCATCTACGGCAATTTCGGCCAAGCTAATTACAGTGCGTGCAAACTTGCGTTGCATGGCTTGTCACAGACGATCGCGATCGAAGGCCGCGCCAAGGGGATTCAGTCGAATACCATTGCACCGCTTGCAGCTTCTCGTCTGCTCGGTTCCGTCATGACTGAGGCACAAATGGCGATGCTTAATCCTGCGTTGGTCAGCCCACTTGTGGTTTATCTGAGTCATGATTCTTGCGAGAGTACCGGCGGCTTGTTTGAAGTCGGTGCGGGCTGGATTTCGCGCGTGCGTTGGGAGCGGAGTCAAGGTGAGTACTTCAACCCCAAGGGTTTTGACGTCGATGATGTGGCAGATGCGTTTGACAAAATCAGTGATTTTACCGATGCCCAACATCCCGATACGGTCGCGTATGCGATGAAGGCGATTCGCCAGAACCCGATGTTAGGGGAGGAGTAATCCAATGAATGCCGAAAAACGTCCGGTGGCAGTGGTGATTGGTGCCACCTCCAAATGGCAAGCTGATGGTCGCAACACGTTGCTTGCGCACGGACAGAATATTGATGATGGTGATTTGCCGGTCGAGGTTCGTTCCGGAGTTGGTGGTGCTATCGCCCACAAATTCGCTGCAGAAAACTTTCACGTCGTTCTGACGACGAGAACAGCGAGCAATGCCGCTGGTTTGCAAGCCGCGATCCAAGGCCAAGGCGGGTCGTGCTCAACCGTTGAGTTGGACCTGGTTTCGGAAGCTTCGATTCAAACGGCGTTTGCTGAGATTAGAGCCACTGCTGGTGATCCCCAAGCGGTTATCTTAAACGCCGGCTATCTTGAAGGTCGAGACCTCCCTCCCGACCAGGAGCTGCTTGAATACATCCCGACGGAAATGTTCGATACGGCGCAGCATATTGCAAGTCGTGGGCCGTTTCTTGTTGCCAAAGAAGTGCTGCCAGCGATGCGGGAGCGCGGCACCGGCTCCTTTCTTATCACCAACAATGCCGCTTCGCTGCGCGGACGCAAACGGCAAACTGGCCAGTCTTTGTATTATCCCCGCGTCATGATGCGCACTTTGGCGCAAGTGTTGACCGAGGAGTATTCAGAGCTGGGTGTGCATGTAGCGAATGTGATAGTCGATGGTTTGATAGATTCGCCGGGAACGAGAGCGCTCCCGATTGCACAGAAGCGTCCCGATATCATCATGAGTCCTGTAGCGATTGCAGATGCTTTTTACTATCTGCATTGCCAAGACCGATCCTGTTGGACGCACGAACTGCAACTCACACCCGCGGCGACCAAACCGAGTTTTTAGTCAGTTGTCAGTTGTGCCTAGCCAAGCGTAGTGGGTAGGTGTCCTGCATCCAATTTTTGCCGATGGCTTTGGCGGGTAACGAGAGGCCGAGCTGAGGCACTTCGAGGGCTATCCACTCAATAAATGAATTGCTGTTCGGGCCAGGCCACATGATGTATTCCTTGTCGTAGGGATACGCATTGGCAGCCTCTGCGATTTGCGGTACAAGTGCGGCGGCCTCGTCGCCGTGCACTTCATGCAATAGCAACGGCGGCGACCGAAACCAGGGTCGATCAGGACTCCCTTGCGTGATGCTTACTACCGTGCCTTCGCGTCGCAGACGCCAACCGATGACTTGGTAAATTGTGTACGTATTGTCATCCACCCCTTTGGTAGCAATCCAGGTGTGTATCGCAAAATGTCCGCGGACGCCCCAGACGTCGGCGCCATAAACTTGCACGACAGCGGCTTGGTGTGTGAGTGGGTCTGGCGCGACGGATGGTCCGATCGGGGTT
>JAQWQN010000097.1 GCA_029244465.1 Pseudomonadales bacterium | reverse complement strand
AATATTGCCCCATTGATCACTGCCCCCTATCTGCAAAGTACAGTCATGGCGCTTGGCGAGCTCTAAATAGTCCATACCCTGGAGTAGCATGTAACTAAATTCTGTGTAGGAAATACCTTGATCAGCACGGTCCAGTCGCGTTTTCACGGACTCGCGCTGGATCATCGCATTGACCGAGAAGTGTTTACCCACATCTCGCAGAAAAGAGATGACACTCATCTCCCTTGTCCAATCCAGATTATTGGCGATCAGGGCACTGCACTCCCCCTCAAAAGACAAGAAGGGTTCAACCTGCCGGCGCAATGACTCTACCCAGCTACCGACAACGTCTAGGTTGTTTAAATTCCGTTCGTCATCGCGAAACGAGGGATCCCCGATCAAGCCTGTCGCTCCACCCAGTACAAGTATCGGCCGGTGTCCCATTTCCTGAAACCGACGGAGGGTCAGTAACGGGACCAAAGAGCCAATGTGCAAACTGTCTGCGGTTGGGTCAAAGCCGCAATACAGTGTGCGCCCTTCTTCAAGATGCGCCGCGAGTCGCTCAACATCAGAGGACTGAGAAATCAGTCCTCGCCAAGAAAGTTCATCAAGAAGCGCGTTCGACATGGCTTAACTTGCAGCTTAAAAATGGATGCGAACCATACCAAATCACGTATGACCAATGAAGTCTGGCCGCAGGAAAGGGGTAGCATCGGGTCCACAAATTTGTATACTTCGCGACCTGTGCAAACAACCTTCCATAAGCTACGGTTTTAGAAGGATATTTTTTGTTAGCAACTGTTTGACCTTCTTTGACGTTCAAGGAGAGCCGAAATCAGAATGGGCAAAACAGTTCAAATATGTTGACAGGCAACCCATACAGTTAGACGGATATACGATCTTGCAGTTTCCTCGCCCCCATCTTGTTCTAATTTTACTGCTCAGCCTCGCTTTGACGGCTTTTGTTTTCGACAAACTCACCGATGATTCCGAAGACGTGCGCTTTAATACCGGCGCAACTCTCGCTGCTATTCCAGACGCCTCCCCGCTACTGAACCGAACTGCACTCGAGATCCGTGAAACCAAGACAGACCCCGAATCTGCGAGAGGGGAGCCCCCAGCACCTGCCCAATGGATAGCCACCAAGTCGGAAGTCCGACCTGGTGACAATTTAGCTCTGATCTTTAAGCGAAATGGTCTAAGCCCAACTGACGTATACGCGATCAGCAACGCACAACCTCTTGGCAAGCGATTGCGCAATATTTTTCCAGGTCACGAACTCACGCTGTACCAAGATGACGCCGGTCAGCTAATGAAACTCGATTATGCATCCGGGCCACTTGATACCTTAATTTATGAACGAGAAGGTAAACTCTTCACGTCGCGCCAAGTCACGGCAGAACCGGATCGGATCATCGCCTACAAACACGGAGTCATCGATCATAGTCTTTTTGTCGCCAGCCAAAGAGCCGGCTTAACCGACAATCTCACGATGCGCCTGGCGCAGATTTTTCAATGGGATGTGGACTTTGTCTTGGATATCCGCCCGGGCGATGCGTTCTACGTTCTCTTCGAAGAGCTATTCCATGACAACAAATTCGTCGGCTACGGCGAGATTCTTGCCGCCGAGTTTGTCAACCAGGGTGATCACCACCGGGCAATCCTGTACACCGATGATAACGGGGATAAAGACTACTTCGCTCCTAACGGCACAAGTATGCGTAAGGCATTTCTGCGCGCGCCGGTAGAGTTTTCTCGTATCAGCTCAAACTTCAACCTAAATCGGGTACACCCGCTTTTTAAAACGGTGCGCCCACACCGCGGGATCGACTACGCTGCACCTCGCGGTACGCCGATCCTCGCGGCCGGTGATGGAAGAGTTACCCGGGCTTCGCGCACTAAACCAAACGGTAACTACGTGGTGATTCAGCACGGCGAACAGTTTGTCACCAAGTATCTGCACCTGTCTAAGTTTGGGCGCGGTATAAAATCCGGCGCCAAAGTTCAGCAAGGGCAAACAATCGGTTATGTCGGCGCCACAGGTTGGGCTACAGCCGCACACCTACATTATGAGTTTCTAGTTAACGGTGTGAACAAAAATCCAAGAACGGTATCGCTACCAGATGCGCAGCCAATCGCTGGTTCTGAAATGCAGAGGTTCAAGCCACATGCGGCAGAATACGCAGCCAAACTAGACCTCTACAAAAGCCAAGTGGCTGTGGCCCTAGCGCGGTGATGCAGAAACACTTGTTCCTAGGCACGATCTCAGGAACTAGCGTTGACGGTTTAGACATCGCACTTTTAGCAGTAGAGGGCCGCAACGAAAATTCTCAGATCTCCATTCTGCAGGCAGACACCATTGAATTCCCAGATTCGCTAGCGAGCGAACTACGTGCGCTAGCGAATCCGAGCCAGGGCGAACTCGATCGACTTGGTTACGCAGACGCAACACTCGGCGAGTTTATCGGGCAGACCTGCCGACAATTTTTGACCACTCATTCACTGCATCCGGGCGCCATCACCGCTATCGGCTCGCATGGCCAAACCGTTCGCCATCGACCCGGCAAAGCAGGAGAAAATCGGTTTAGCCTACAAATAGGGGATCCAAACCGTATTGCAGAAATATCCGGCATTACGACCATCGCTGACTTTCGACGACGTGACATCGCAGCCGGGGGACAAGGCGCGCCCTTGGTCCCACCCTTCCATAAAGCCCTTTTTGCCAATACCGACCATGCCGTCGTTTTAAACATCGGCGGCATTAGCAATGTCTCTATTCTTAGTGACACGCCATCTGGCTACGACACCGGGCCAGGTAATTGCCTGATGGATGAATGGTGTCAACAACACGGCCACGGCTCATATGATGCCGATGGACGATGGGCTGCATCCGGAACGGTTATAGCCGATCTCTTACAATGCCTGTTATCAGACCCTTACTTCTCCACACCAACGCCCAAGAGTACCGGCCGGGAATATTTCCATGCACAGTGGCTAGCAGCACACGAACCGGAAAAATTCGCGCCTGAAGATGTTCAAGCGACTCTCTGTGAATTAACCGCACGATGCACCATCGATGCACTGGTTAGGAGCGCACCTCATCTTGGCGAGATCATTGTCTGCGGCGGCGGTCGTCTGAATAGCAACTTGTTAAAACGTTTGCGCGATAGCAGTGGGTGGGACGTTAGGAGTTGCGACGATCTCGGAATTGATGGTGATGCGATCGAGGCGGCAGCATTTGCTTGGTTCGCTCACCAGACCATCAACGCCCAACCAAGCAATGAACCGGCAGTTACGGGTGCCACCGGTTATCGGGTCTTGGGGGCTATTTATCCGGGCTAACGCCCGTTGGGCAAGCTAGATTGCGAAAGAGTTGCCGCAACCACAGGTTGAGGTCGCGTTCGGGTTGGTCACAACAAACTGCGATCCATTGAGATCCTCAACATAATCAACTTGAGAGCCCTCTAGGTAGGGGTAACTCATAGCATCGACCACCATAGTTACGCCTTGTTTTTCGATCACCGCGTCATCTTCAGCAACATCTTCATCGAAGGTGAAACCGTAAGAAAAACCATTGCACCCCCCGCCTGTGACAAACACACGCAGCCGCAGCGAATCATCGCCTTCAGATTCAATCAATCCAAACACTTTGGCAGCAGCTCGATCAGAAAATTCAATATTGGTATCCATGGCCTCATTATCCGCCTACGGCGCACTTGGCGCAAACCGGGCTAGTATTCACTTTCGCGCTATTGAGGGGCTTCCACATTGAGCGGGTGTACATTGTCGGCTTCTGTTTCAGTTTCATGCACAAGCTGGCCATCCACCATCGCACCAAGCTGCATTTCTATCAGCTTGTAGTGCAGGTTTCCATGGACCTTAGCGTCGGGTGCGAGTTCAACTTTGTTACTCGCAAAAACATTCCCTTCAATCAATCCATTTATAACAATATTGGGGACTCGTACCTCACCGGTTACACAGCCTCCTTCACTAATAATGACTGTCGCATTTTCGTGGTCGGCGAGCACATTGCCATTGACCTTGCCGCTGATATAGAGCTGATCCGTAAATTTGATATCGCCAATAACCTCAGTATGCGTTGCAACCAAAGTAACCCCTTTGTCTATGCCTTTAACTTTGCGCGCCATGAGGATCCCTGTGTTTAACTTTGTTGTTATTCCGACTCATTTATCGGCTTTGACGTCGTGCCTGCCGCTTCGGCTTCCGGTTTACCGTCGCTGCCAGCCGCTTCCGGCCACGCGAAGGTTGATGTCAAGGGCTCTTTGCCGTTCTGCATCGCCGTTACGATAACCGAGTTTGCTCTAAAATCTCGCGGTAATGTAAAGGTTCCCGTCAAATCCTGAAAGAATCGGAATTTGAACTTCAGAGGATACGGACTGTCGGTTACCAATTCTGTGACCAGTTTAACGACTGCGTTACCGTTGCCGTCGATGCCATGGATCTCCAGTACCAGATCGCCATTGATAAACCGTCTTTGGATCGCTTTTTGTGTGAGCAAGAGCTCAAAATGATACTGTCGATCCGCGCGCTGCGTGATCTCTAACTCCGCGATTTGTAATCCCGCGGTCAGGTCACTCGGCGCCATTAAACTCTTATAAAAGGTAACCTCTGCGCGTAGAGTTTCCACCCGGCCTAGCAGCCCGGTCATATCATCACGTACCTGGTTACCTGCAGATCGCTGCACACTTGCGTTCAACTCCGCATCGATCAATCTCTTTTCTAGTTCCTGTATTTGCGCGTTTGCAGAAGCGAGATCTCTCGTCAGCACCGTGCTTAAGGATCGTTCGCTTATGACTTTGTTTTCACCCAATGCAAAACCGATGACCACACAGATAACCCCAATCAAGCCCGATACCCCGATGACCATGAGCCGCCGCCAAGGCTGATATTTAACCACCTGGTATCGAGGTTGTTTATGACCTAGTTCTTCCGAAATTTTGCTTCCTTAATGGATCGTTATAGGTCTGTATACTAGCAAGGCCTGCTACCCGGGTAGAAGTTTCAACCAGGTAGCAAACGATCGTGCGTTTGCCAAGACAACCAATACAGGGTCCAGTTCTGAAACTGCCAGACAATATCTCGATTGAAGCTTTCCGCCGCCGATTGGCCACCGCCAATGCGCTGCCGCAGCTGGCGGTGCTCGGACTGCTAACGGGCTTGGTAACCGCCGTCGTTATCATTTCCTTTCGCTACCTGATCGAATATAGCGGCATCATTCTTTTTGGCATGTCGGACGCCGAGAATTTCGAGAGCTTGGACATGCTGACGAGATCGAGTCTGGTCCTTGGTGGTGCTTTACTACTTGGTCTCCTCATGCACAGATATGGCCCATCCGCACGGCGCGTTGGTGTTGTCCACGTCATGGAACGTCTCTCGCGGCACCAAGGCTACTTGCCCCTACGCAATGCCGTTATCCAGTTCTTTGGCGGCGCCATCGCGCTCATCAGTGGACAATCCGGAGGGCGGGAGGGGCCCGCGATTCATCTGGGCGCAACGGCTGCGAGTCTCCTCGGACAACAATCCAAGCTTCCTAATAATTCAATTCGCACGATGGTCGCATGTGGCACCGCAGCGGCAATTGCATCCTGTTTTAACACGCCCATTGCTGGCGTCATCTTCGCGATGGAGGTCGTAATGATGGAATACACGGTCGCAAGCTTTGTGCCCATCATTGTCGCCTCCGTTTCCTCTACGCTTGTCACGCAGTATTTCTTCGGCGGTGAGCCAGCGTTTACTGTTGGCACGGAACATACCTACTCCGTGCTGGAAATACCCTACCTTGTGCTTGGCGGCCTAATCATTGGTGCATTCGCGGCTGGCTTCATCCAGTTGATTCAAGCTTTCGCACGCCTCGCGAGTTGGCCTTTCTATCTGCGCGTGACCCTCGCTGGCGGGATAACTGCAGCGTGTGCGTTGGTACTCCCGCAAGTGCTTGGTGTTGGTTACGACACAGTCAACCAGATAATGGTCAGCGAAGTCTCCATGCTGCTACTCATTGGATTATTATTCGCCAAGGCACTGTGCAGTGCCGCAACTGTTGGTATGGGTATGCCTGTTGGGCTTATTGGACCGACCATGGTAATCGGCGCATGCCTCGGCGGCATCTTCGGCAACGCGCTGAACCTTTGGCAGGGGATAGACATTTCCATCGGGCTCTACGTCATGATCGGCATGTGCGCAATGATGGCTGCCGTTCTCCAAGCCCCCCTTGCCGCACTTATGGCCGTTCTTGAGATGACGGCCAATACCAACATCGTGCTACCCGCCATGGTTACGATCGTGGTGGCCACGATCGTAACGAGCCAAGTCTTCGGCCAACGATCGGTCTATATTTCGACGTTAAACACACTCGGGCTGCAATACCCGCCAAATCCCGTAACGCTCCACCTTCAAAGGATTGGCGTCTCAGCCATCATGGACCGCTCGTTTGTCCGGCTACCCAGCTCTATTCCGTTAGCGCGCGCCGGCGAGGTAATAGAGAGCGGAGTTCGCTGGATTCTTGTAGAAAACAACGAGAATGATAATATCCGTGCCGCATTGAACTCAGCGGACCTTGCCGCCTTTGTTCATGAGCGCGACACCGAAGAAAAAGAAGTCCACTTGCTGGAATTGCCTGGCGAACGGATGGACGTGACAACAATTGATGCGCTAGCAACCGCGGCCCAAGTGCAGGACGCATTGCTAGCAGCACACGTCGAAGCCTGTGTCGTAACAAGAACGACGGCGCCATTGATCACTCCCATAACCGGTATCGTCACGCGCCGTCATTTGGACAATTATAGGAATTTTGTCGAATGACTTTTTATTTGTGGCTGAAAGCTTTCCACATCGTCGCTGTTATTTGTTGGTTTGCAGGCATCTTCTATCTGCCACGACTCTTTGTCTATCATGCAGCCGCTAACGATGACATCAGCAAAGAACGCTTTCAGGTGATGGAATCGAAGCTCTATCGCACCATTATGAACCCATCCATGCTCGTTACCTTAGTGCTGGGCATTTGGATGCTCTTGGACAGATGGCAGGCATACAGCACGCATACTTGGATGTGGTTAAAAATCGCACTGGTCTTCATCCTGATCTGGTACCACCACTACTGCCTGACAATCATGAAGAGCTTCGCCGCTGGAACCTCGCCGCATTCTGACAAGTTTCTCCGAGTATTTAACGAGATCCCGGTGCTAATTCTTGTTGCTATTGTAATACTTGTCGTCGTCAAACCTTTCATCTGAGATCAACACTATGGACCGAAGCAAATCTAGCGCTTTGATCGCACGAGCGAGAAAAAGTATTCCCGGTGGGGTGAACTCGCCGGTTAGAGCGTTTACTGGCGTCGGCGGCGATCCGGTCTTTTTTACTCGCGGAGAGGGCGTCCACTTATACGACGCCGACGACAACCGGTATATCGACTACGTCGCCTCTTGGGGACCGATGATCCTTGGGCATAGCCACCCAGACACCGTGCAAGCGGTCGTCACCCAAGCGACCAAGGCACTGGGCTTTGGTGCCCCCACGGAAGATGAAATCACGCTTGCTGAAAAAGTCATTGAACTGGTGCCAAGCATCGAACAGGTTCGAATGGTCAATTCTGGAACAGAAGCCACCATGTCCGCTATTCGCCTTGCGCGAGGTTTTACCGAGCGTGACCTGATTCTCAAGTTTGCAGGGTGCTATCACGGTCACTCTGATTCTCTACTCGTCAAAGCGGGCAGTGGCGTGCTCACATTGGGCATTCCAAATTCACCCGGCGTACCAGAAGGCACTGCTGCCAATACGCTAACGGTGCCATTTAACGATCTCGCCGCCGTACAAGCAGTCTTTGCTGAATACCCAGGAAAGATCGCCTGCATTATTTTGGAACCAGTTGCCGGAAACATGGGCTGCATACCTCCAGTACCAGGGTTTCTAGAGGGGTTACGCGAGGTCTGCGATGACGACGGTGCCGTGCTGATTTTCGATGAGGTCATGACTGGTTTCCGGGTCTCTCTCGGCGGTGCCCAGGGTTACTACGGCATCACGCCGGATCTAACGACTCTCGGCAAGATTCTGGGAGGCGGTTTACCGGTAGGTGCCTTTGGCGGACGCGAGGACATCATGGCTCGGATCGCGCCTGTCGGACCGGTTTACCAAGCAGGTACGCTTTCCGGCAATCCGCTAGCTGTCGCGGCCGGCCTCGCCTTGCTGAATAATCTTGACCCGACCCTCTATGAGTCTATTGAGCAAAGCACAGCCCAGCTAATTAGTGGCCTCGTTGCGCGCGCTGAGGCGGCTGGTTTAGACGTTACAAGCAATCATGTCTGCGGCATGTTCAGTCTGTTTTTTGATATCAACGAAGCAAGCAACTACGATCACGTGGCCAAAAGTAACGTGGATCGATTTAACAAGTTCTTTCATGGGATGCTCGACCAGGGCATCTATCTCGCCCCATCTGCTTTCGAAACCGGCTTCGTATCGACCGAACACAACTCAGGAATCGTCAATGCCACACTCGATGCGGCAGAACGGGTCTTCGCCACACTGTAGCTCAGTTAATAAGGAAAATTATGTACGACGTCTTTGGCCTCGGAAATGCCATTGTTGATACTGAACTTCGAGTCGATGAGCGCTTTCTTTCCGATCAAGGCATCGCCAAGGGTCATATGACATTAGTCGATACCCCTCGTATGCACGATCTCCTTGCGGCATTAGGCGATCAGCCAAGAGTTCGCTCGAGCGGTGGTTCTGCCGCCAATACCATCGTCGCCCTGCAATCGCTCGGCTATAACACCGGCTATGGGTGCAAGGTTGCCGATGACGAGACGGGGAAGTTCTTCCTTGAACACATGGCAGAGTGCGGCGTCGATATCAACACAAGTGCGTCCCCCATAGACAACCATTCCGGGCAATGTCTCATACTCATCACGAGCGACGCAGAACGAACGATGAACACAGATCTGGGAATTTCCGCGGCTCTGTCTACGGACGACATAGATTTTAAACGCTTTGCCGACGCCACATATTTTTACGCCGAAGGCTATCTCAGCGCATCGCCTGATAGCGCCGCAGCCGTTAGAGCTTGTCGCGATGCTGGGCGGGAGACCGGCGTCGCCACCGCAATTTCGCTATCTGACCCCTCAATGGTCGAGATTTTTCGAGATGAACTCACAGAGATGATGGGTAACGGCGTCGAACTTATCTTTTGCAACGAAGAAGAAGCCCTGAGCTGGGCTAAAACAGACCGCATCGATCTCGCCATCACGGAACTCAAAGACATCTCTCCGGAGGTCTACGTGACGCTCGGCGCGCGCGGTTCAATCGCGGTAACCAATGGTCGTGCTCAGACAGCAAGGGGCTATGAAGCCACGGCAGTCGATACCACGGGGGCTGGCGATATCTACGCAGGGGCCTGTCTTGCCGCACGCCTCGGCGGCGCAGAACCTGTCGCGGCTGCTGCTTTCGCAAATTTCTGCGCAGCCGAATTGGTATCACACTACGGCGCCCGGCTCGCGAACGCGAATGAGTACCTGGCCTTAAAGGATAAATTTACGGGCTAGCGGTGCGATCTTCGTTGATCAAGAAGGTCAGCTCTCGATCAAGAACAGCATTACGCAGGTCTGTCGACATACCGTAAGCGTAGACCTCGATACCGGCAGCTATAGCCGTTTGCAAAGCGTCTGCGTAGGCGGGGTCAATAACAGCTGCTGGTTGTACCCGGTCAATGCCAAGATGTTGTACACAGAATATCAGCACAGCCCGATGACCTTGCAACAACATCCGCTGTAAAGCATGTACATGCTTTAACGCCCGTTCGCTCACTGCGTCGGGGAAAGCACCAAGCCCATCAGACAGAGATAAGGTCACCGATTTCACCTCGATGTAGGCATCCCCCATTTGAAAGTCGAACCTACCGCCACCGCCCGGGATTGACGCTTCCGCTTTAACGGTCCCGCTAAAGCCTCCTAACGCGCCGCTAGCGAGCAATTCTGCCACTAACTTGTTTGCACGTCCGGTGTTTACGCTACACAAGCCCTCGCTTGTGTCTACAAATTCCCAAGTGGCCGCATACTTTCGCTTCGGGTTGTCTGACAAAGAGTACCAAACAGGCGACCCTGGCTCTGCGCAGCCAGTCATTGCTCCGGTATTTGGGCAGTGCGCCGTAATAACCCCGTCGGGCGTGTTAACATCTGCGAGAAACCTCTTATAGCGCTTGATCAAGATTCCTGCGTAGAGCGTTGGCAGCTTCATCGACTACCAGGCTTGCAGCGCATCAGCCAAACGGTCTAATGCCATATCGATCGAAGTCATCGAGGTTGTGTAGGCGAACCGCACATAAAGATCGCTCCCACTGGCGCCAAAATCTTCGCCTGGGGTGACGGCGACAAAATATTCATTGAGCAGACGCTCGCAAAACTCACCGCTAGTCAAACCTGTATGGCTGACATCCACATACAGGTAAAACGCCCCTTGCGGCCGCATAGGAATGCGAAAACCCAGCGCCAACAAACCTTCGTACAATCGCTCGCATCGCGCATCAAATTGTCTTGCCCGTTCTTCGTGGATCCGCATCGTTTCCGGATTGAACGCACTTAACGCCGCGTATTGCGCTGGTGTGCTTGGACAGATAAACAGGTTCTGTGCAAGCCGGGTCACGTACTCTATTGCTTCGTCTGGCACAACGATCCAACCTAGCCGCCAACCCGTCATCCCGAAATATTTCGAGAAGCTAT
>JAQWQN010000203.1 GCA_029244465.1 Pseudomonadales bacterium | reverse complement strand
GCTCTGAATTAAGTGTCGCTGACTACTACCTGCGCAGAGGCGCGTACATAGCGGCTGCCAACCGAGCTCGGCATGTTTTAGAGAACTATCCGAACGCCGAAGCGACGCCGGAAGCCCTCATTGTGCTTGCAGAATGTAATCACAAACTAGGCTTGGTTGATGAAGCCAACAACACCATGCGCGTCCTCGCAATCAATTTTCCTGACCACAATGCTTTCGACGAGAACGGTAACTTGGTGCTCGCAAATCGCGTCCGTAACCGGGATCGTTCCTGGACGAATATCATGACTTTAGGAGTTTTCGATCGCCCCTCGGTACCCCCGCCATTAACCATTCAACATCCAGAAGGGTTCACACCCCCGGCCGCAACCGCGCAACCGAGCGCTGCACCAGGTCG
This sequence comes from Pseudomonadales bacterium, assembly GCA_029244465.1. Classification (GTDB taxonomy): domain Bacteria; phylum Pseudomonadota; class Gammaproteobacteria; order Pseudomonadales; family Azotimanducaceae; genus UBA4421. The sequence continues at coordinate 21,749 of JAQWQN010000203.1, read as the reverse complement.
TGGTAACAATGCAAAGAAACGGGGCTGGTTTAGCTGGCTACCTTTCGTCGAGTAACACGGCATGCTAACCGAGCAACGAGAAAACATCGTTGCTGAGATTGAGAGTCGCCGTCTGGAGCTCAATCTCGGTCTCTTAAACATCTACAACATCTACCGGATTTTTATCGGCCTGGCGCTCATCGCGATCGTTGAACAAACCTTTATCGAAACGAGGCTTGGCTCGTATGACCGTCCGCTGTACTGGATCACGACGTTAGCCTACACCGGTACAAATCTGATCTTGCCCGCGGGCTTGCGCTGGTTGCACAAACAGGTCTCAAGTGACCAAACTCTAAACCTCGCGCTCGTCTGCATCGATGCGATTGCCCTCACCTTGTTGACGTTTGCATCAGGCGGTATAACGAGCGGTATCGCGCCCCTCATCCTCATCACCGTTGCAACCGGCGCGATATTGGTCACAGGTAGAACGGCGACATTCGTCGCCGCAGTTGCAAGCGTCGCATTACTTTATGAAGAGTTCTATCTCGGCCTCGTTGGACCAGTTGAAGCTGACTTCTTCCAAGCCGGCGTCTACGGCATTATTTACTTCACCACTTCGCTCGTCATACAAAGAATTTCCAGACGCATTCGTGCCAACGAAATCAAAACGCTTACGCAAGCGTCTGAGCTGGCAGATCTTGAACGACTCAATCGACAGATCATCCAGCGAATGCGCACTGGCATCATTGTGGTAGATCCGGACGATCGGGTCAGAATGCACAATCAAAGCGCGCGAGCCTTGTTGGGTACAGATATCGGAGAACCGCTGCTGACACTACCCTCGCCTTTACAACGTGCCGTCAAGCATTGGCGGGGCAATAGCAACCACCGGGTTCCACCACTCAGAGTGGCGCACCACACGCCAGAAATCAGAGTCAATTTTTCCGCAATACGGAGTCAGAACACAGCCGGCGATGTGACTATTTTCATCGAGGACACCGGTGAAATCCAGCGACAAGCCCAACAACTTAAATTAGCCGAGTTGGGACGTCTATCAGCGAGTATCGCGCACGAAGTTAGAAACCCACTTGGCGCTATTAGTCACGCCGCACAGCTTCTGAACGAATCAGATGCACTGTTGCCCGCAGACCAGAGATTGACTGACATCATTATTAACCACTGCAGTCGTATGAATGGGGTCATCGAGAACGTATTGGAGATGTCTCGCCATAAGCACCCTGAACCACAAGTCATTAATCTGGCCGATAACATCAATCAATTTATCTCCCAGAGCGCCGAAAGCTTTCCGGACGCGGAATTTAGCGTCGATATTGGCCCAACCGAAACGCTCGTCCGGGTAGACCCCGCACACTTAATCCAAGCCCTAACAAACCTTGTCGACAACGCTTTGCGGTATTCGGAGCTGAATGACCAAAGGCAACGCGTACGTTTTGAAGTCGGGGTCGAACAGGGCAGTGAACGCCCATTCTTAAACATCATCGACTTTGGCATTGGTGTAGCAGAAGACCAAATCCCGCGTCTATTCCAACCGTTTTCAACCACTGCTGCTGGTGGCACCGGACTAGGCCTCTACATCACCAAAGAATTGTGCGATGCCAACCAAGCACAGGTCAGTTACTCGCGCCATGCGTCCGGTGGCAGTTGTTTTAGAATTTTGTTCAGCCACCCTGATAGAATCGCCTCCTAATCAAAGAAATCCAAAGTGCCCACAACTAAACACACCCTCGTAATTGATGACGAGCCTGATATCCGAGAACTACTAGAGATCACCCTTGGCCGGATGGGTATAGAAACGACGGCGGCGGCAAACGTACTCCAGGCAAAATCATTACTGCAACAACACACTTTCGATCTGTGTCTGACTGACATGCAGTTGCCCGACGGCAACGGCTTAGAAGTGATCCAACACATCGGTAAGCACTTCCCAAACTTACCTGTGGCGATGATTACCGCCTTCGGCTCCATGGATACGGCAATTGACGCTTTGAAGGCCGGTGCGTTTGACTACGTACAAAAACCCATCGACCTTGAACAGCTACGTCGCCTTGTCGACACCGCCCTGAAACTGCGAACTCAGGATGGAGACGTCAAACTAGAGACCGGCAACTTGTTGGGTCGGTCAGGGGCTATGAACGACCTACGAGCCCGGATTAACAAGTTATCGCGCAGCCAAGCACCTATCTACATCGCAGGAGAATCAGGCTCCGGCAAAGAAGTTGCGGCGCGCATGATTCACCAACAAGGCCCAAGAGCGGAGAGTGATTTTGTCCCCGTAAACTGCGGCGCAATCCCCTCTGAACTGATGGAAAGCGAATTTTTCGGACACGTAAAAGGGTCATTTACGGGTGCGGTCACTGACAAAAAAGGCCTTTTTCAGGCCGCTTCTGGGGGCACGCTGTTCCTGGACGAGATCGCGGATCTACCACTCTCAATGCAAGTTAAACTACTCCGGGCTATCCAAGAGAAGGCGGTCCGTCCGGTTGGCTCCCAGATTGAAGACAGGACCGACGTACGCGTTCTATGCGCGACACATAAAAATTTGTCAGCGGAGGTTGCCGCAGGTCGTTTTCGACAGGATCTATATTATCGCTTGAATGTCATTGAGCTACGCATCCCACCACTCCGCGAACACCCAGAAGATATAGAACAACTCGCAAGCCACTGCCTCCGACGTCTCGCTGAATCTTATAGTGAGCCTGAACCGACGATTTCGAAAGACGCGCTCACAGTCCTGCAACAGCATTTATTCCCCGGAAATGTCCGCGAGCTTGAAAACGTACTCGAACGCGCTTTTACCTTGTGCGAGGGAAGCTTCATTCAGGTCCTGGATCTGCAACTCCAAGGCAGTCCCATCAACGTATCTGATATCCGCGCGGCTGAAGCGCACAGCGATCCGGCATCTGCCCCAACAGATGGCCCGACGAGAAGCCCAAAACCAGACAATTCAGAGCAGCCAAAATTGCCAGAAGGCGAAGGGCTAGAAGAGTATCTGGATGGCATAGAGCGCAGCATCATCACGCACGCTTTAGAATCCACTCGCTGGAACAAAACCGCAGCCGCCAAAGAGTTGGGTATCACGTTTCGCGCCCTAAGATACAAACTCGAGAAACTGAACCTAGAATAACCCACGTCCTCTATAGCACATCACCGATAGCCGCGATTCACCGGAAATATAGAGTGGCTGTATGACATCAAAGTACGGCTTATCTCTGATCGAACTGTTGGTCGTAGTCGCCATCGCGGGGATCCTGTTAGCAACATTGCCGTTCAGCAGCACCAGCTTAATCAACGCTAAACGTACCGAAAGTGATAGAGACATGTTCGCCGCTCTAGTTCAGACCAGTAGAGCTGCTGCGATCCATTTGAATCATCCTGTCATATTTTGCCCGGGCACCACAGCCGGTTGTGGTACCCGCGACAGCTGGCACTTAGGCACGATCGCGTTTGCAGACAAAAATAGAAATGCTTCTTATGACGACGATGATCCGATGATCGGATCACTACCCCGGCTATCGACTATTGTTACCTGGCGATCATTTAGAAATCGCAAGTACTTGAGATTCTTATCAACCGGAACAACTGACTGGCAAAACGGTCACTTTAAGTTCTGCCCACAACACATAGATCAAGCCAAGGCAATACAACTCGTGCTAAATGCTGCAGGAAGACTCTATTATTCGAAGGATGAAGACGGAGACGGCATCCACGAAGACGCTCAGGGCCGTGACCTTTTATGTTAGATACACGTCGCGTTATGTTGGATAGACGTCGAGATCGGTCACAAAACGGATCTCGTCGCTAGCTCTCTGTCCCATCGACAACTTGTACATCCAGTACAGCAACATCAAATATGATCTCACGGCCACTGAGCGGGTGATTGAAGTCCACTTTGATCGCCTGCTCGTAGACATCCATCACGATACCAGGCAGTTCACCCTCCGGTGAGCCAAAGGAAATCATCAATCCCGGCTCTAGCGGTTCGACCACATCCGTAAACTTATCTTTAGACAGCACACGCACGTTTTCTTCGTTTCGTTCGCCGAACGCCGTTGCCGCAGCCAAGACAATTTGTTCCGCATACCCTGTCGTTTTACCGATAAGCGCAGCTTCGAAACCTGGCAATAAGTTACCATCGCCCACCACGAATTTAGCAGGATCGCCATTACGGGTCGTGTCAATCTCCTCTCCGGAACTAAGGAGCAGTGAGAAATGTAGCGTCACCTCATTACCCAGTTGGATATTGATGTCACCATCAGTCGCAATCAAGTTGGAACTCACGTCGTTTTCGCCCGACGGTAATCTAGAATCATAAGCAGGATCCAGAATGCTGCCCCGCAGAACAATGCAGAGTCAGCCACATTAAACGCTGGGAAACCATGTTCCTGCCAATGGAAAAAGAGAAAATCTACAACATAGCCATGATTCAGACGGTCAGTGAGATTACCCAAGGCACCCCCCAGGATAAATGCAAACACCCACCCAAGAATTTGCTCTTCTTTCTTTAAACGGTACAACTCAAAGAGCAGGTATACCGAGAAAGCACTGGCAAGACCAACAAAAAACCAGTGTTGCCAGCCACCCGCATCAGCCAAAAAAGAAAACGCCGCGCCTTCATTGTGCCATCTAACCAAGCTGAAAAAGGGCCATACCGTTATTTCATCTCGATGCAACATGTTACTAACAACCACATACTTCGTGGCTTGGTCCGCAATCCAAATCGTAACGGCAACCGCAACCCACTTAAACATCTGTTGCAAACCAGTCTCGCGCTTCTGCTATATCTTTGTCGATTTGTACTTTCAAAGCGTCGATGCCATCAAAGGTCTGTTCGTCCCTTAACTTGCGCTTGAATCTTATTGTTAGTAATTTGTTATACAAATTACCGGCGTAGTCGAAAACGTGTACTTCCAACAAGGGCTCTTTGCCATCCACAGTAGGGCGAACGCCAATGTTCGCGATCCCGTTGAGTAATTCTGATGCAGACTCTTTACTGGAATCGGTCTCACGAGAAATACCTTCAACGGATACGCAGTAGACCCCTTCCAGCGCTGCCTTGTATCGCTGCAGACGGATATTCGCTGTCGGTACACCGAGTTGGCGACCCAATTGGCGCCCATACACGACACGTCCCATGATGAAATACTCATGTCCAAGTAACGCCGTAGCCAGATCGAAGTTACCCGCACTTAGTGTTTCGCGAACCCGGGTACTGCTGACCCGCTCGCCGAGATGTTCGATCGTCTCCATCCGACTCACCGAATAACCCAATCCCTCACCAACACTTTCTATCATTTCATAGTTGCCAGACCGATCTCTGCCAAAGCGAAAGTCGTCACCAACGATGACATGCTTTGCCCCTAACATCTGATGAAATAGCTCGCCCGTAATCCATTCAGGCCTCGTTCGAGCTGTGCGCTCGTTGAACGGCAACAGCACCAAACGATCGAGACCCGTTGCGCGCAAGACCTCTACTTTTTCGCGTAATCGCGTCAAACGTGGCGGTACTTCTGACCCGGCAAAGAACTCGCGCGGCTGCGGCTCGAACGTAATCAATGCGCTTGGGACGCCCATTGCTGCACCATGCTGCTGTAATGTCGACAAGATCTTCTGATGACCGAGATGAACACCATCGAAGTTACCCATGGTGACGACGTTGCCATGGTGCCCAGGCCCGATGTTGTGAATACCGTTAATAATTTCCATGGCGCGATTATAAGCTATTCAGCAGTTCGGCTGCTGTAGTGATTTAGGTCTTCGAAGCGAAACCCAAGGGCGAAAAGGAACAAGAAGTAGCCACCAAAACCGACGACGCAGGTCCCAGCCATCCATACAACGCGTTGAATTTCCGAGAGATACAACCAGGACAGATCACCCACCAAAAAATGAAGCCCAGCAGCGAGTAGACCTGCCGCAAAAAGCGCGCGACCAGCCGGTTTTAGCGCCTTCGTATCCAGACGATAACGCCCACTGTGGGCAAGACCAAAGTAGAGACCCAGAACATTGACCCACGCCGCGATCGCTGTCGCCCAAGCAAGACCAACATGACCGAACCACTGAAAAGTGGAAAGGCTGACAACAAGATTAGCAACGACCGAGTAGCTTGCGTATCTGAAGGGCCTTTGTGTGTCTTCATGGGCATAGAACGCAGGGGCCAATATTCGGACAAGGACAAAGCCGGGTAACGCAATGGCAAACATCTCAAGCGCAAGCGCGGCCATTCTAGCATCGGTCACTGTCATCGCGCCGCCCGCAATGCTCATAAACACGGTCGCTATCAAGCCATCGGCAAGCATAAAGAGTGCAACTGCGGCGGGAAGTCCAAGCACTAATCCAAGCCCTATGCCCCACGAAACTGTGTCACGAAAGGCACGCTCATTTTTGTCGGCCGCCATACGAGACAGGTGAGGCAACATGACGGTGCCTAGCGCGACCGCAACGAGCCCAATGGGTAACTCGAGCAAACGGTCGGCATAGTAAAGCCAGCTCACACTTCCGGTCATCAGCATGGAGGCCAGCACGGTGTTGATCAGTGCATTAATTTGTCCAACGGATCCCGCTAGCACAGCTGGGATCAGTAACTTGCCAACGCGACGCACCCCCTCGTGCTTCATATCAATCGTAGGCTTCGTGAGCAAGCCAAGCCGAGCGACAGAAGGGATTTGAAATAGAAATTGCACGACACCGGCGACCAAAACGCCCCACGCTAAAAGTTCAATCTGCGATCGATCTGACCAGCCGGCAATCGCCACTAATGCCGCTCCGATCAAGGCCAAATTCAATAACACCGGCGTAATCGCAGGCACTGCAAATCGATCATGCGCGTTCAATAGTGCAGCGGCGTAAGCGGTGAGCGAAATGAAACCAAGGTAAGGGAACGTGATGACCACAAGCTCGGCAGTTGCTTGCAACCGACCAGGTGTGTCGGCAAATCCGGGCGCAAACAGATAGGTCAATCCATCGGCGAAAACCATACCAAGAATCACAACGATACACAGTCCTAAGGTGAAAACGCCGGACAGAGGCGCCAAAAAATTAATCAGGGTCGCTTGACCCTGACCGCGGTACCGCATCAGTACAGGGACAAAGGCCTGACTAAATGCACCCTCGGCAAATAGTCTGCGGAAAAAATTCGGAATTCGAAAGGCAACAAAAAACATGTCAGCGAATTGTGATGCACCGAGGAGATACGATAGGAATACATCTCGGACCAACCCAGTAATGCGTGACAAAAAGGTCATGCTGGCAACCACACCGCCCTGACGAGCCAGGTTTCGTGGCCGCTTGGGATCTTCCAGCGGTTCAGCCACTAGAAAGAATTACCCAGATCATTACGAGTTCGAGTTGACATCCACCGGCGCCGACGGCATATTTGCGGCCCGAAATTCCGACCCCAGACGAGGCATTCTTGGCTAATAGTCCACAAGCACGCAAGCGCGCACGACAAGCGGAAAACAGACGTACGCAAAACGCAAGTCAACGCTCGATGGTTCGCACCTACATGAAGCGTGTCGACGCTGCCCTTGAAGCCGGTGATGGCAGCGCTGCAAGCACTGCGATGACTGATGCTTCCCCATTGATCGACAAAATGGTGTCGAAGGGAATCATGCATAAAAACAAAGCAGCGCGTCATAAGTCTCGCCTAAATAAGAAGATCAAAGCGCTACAACAAGGTAGCTAAGCCTCGTCACACCATCACCAGGTTGTCCCGGTGTACGAGTTCTGGCTCGCCGACATAGTCAATATGTTCGGCGAATGCTTCTGACTTCTGGCCTAAAAGCTTCGCGGTATCGCGGCTCGAATAGTTACTCAAGCCTTGACCGACCTGCCTGCCGTTCGTTGCGCAGATCCTAACGACGTCACCGCGAGCAAATTCACCAGTGACGGCGGTCACACCCACTGCCAGTAGACTCACGCCTTGGTCCACCAACGCGCTATGCGCGCCGGCATCTATAGTCAGCGCTCCCTTAGCTCTCAAATGACCCGCAATCCAACGTTTTCGCGCTGTCATCGGTGTCAGCTCTGCCTGGAGCCAGGTACCTACCTCGCGTCCCGACAAAACATCCCGCAAAATAGCGGACGCCTGTCCAGATGCAATGACCGTATGCGCGCCGGAGCGCGCGGCGAGACGAGCGGCCTGGAGTTTAGTCACCATACCACCGCGCCCCAACACACCACTGCGCTTGCCGGCCATGCGGTCAAGCGTGTTATCGTTGGCATAGGCATGCTTAACCACGGAAGCGTCGGGATCATCCGCTGGATCAGCAGACAACAATCCATCAACGTCCGTTAGAATGACAAGCAGTTCGCCTTCGATCAAATTCGTGACCAAGGCCGCTAACGTATCGTTGTCACCGAACTGAATTTCTTCAGTCGCTACAGTATCGTTTTCATTGATGACCGGCACAATGCCCAAACTCAACAGCTGTAAAATTGTCGCTCGTGCGTTCAGATAGCGTTTGCGATCAGCAAAATCTTCATGCGTCAGCATGATCATTGCCGCTCTGCGACCATGCTCCCTGAGCGCCGACTCCCATGCTTCCACCAACCCCATTTGACCAACCGCCGCAGCCGCCTGAAGCTCATGCACGGCCTCCGGTCGCGTCACCCACCCAAGTCGGTTACACCCTTCGGCCACAGCACCAGAGGAGACAATGACCACTTCCCTCCCGGCCGCAACGAGGTTAGCAACTTGCCGCGACAATGCGCTTATGCGCTCGGAATCAAGTCCTAAGCCCTGCTTCGTAAGCAGCGCACTACCAATCTTGATCACGATTCTTGCAGCACGCGCAAGTGATTCACGATCGAGGACCGAGTTCGCGTCTCCGACCTCATTCTGAGACATAAATCGTCTCCGGCTCATCGTCGTCAAAGACATCTGCTTCGGCACCAGCCGCCGCCTGTCTGGCCGCTGCCCGCCGCTCACGCTCAGCCTCGGAATGCTTTAACACATCGGCGGTGATACGCTCTTCGAGCCTGCTATCAGCCTCGGCGAACGGTATTTCCTCCGCCAGTCGGCGCTGATATTCATCAAGAAATTGCATCAATTCTTGCGTCAAAGAGGTCAATCCGATATCACCTAATGCTGACACTGCACAAATCTTTCGCTCAGGATACTTGGTCTCAAACCGCCCCCTCAGCGCATCGACTTCGCCATCTTCAAGCTGGTCGACCTTAGACAAGACGATCCAAATAGGTCGTTCTTTCAGGGCTTTCGAATACGCCTCGAGCTCTGCTTCGATCGATTCACAATTTGTTATCGGGTCCGACTCATCTTCCGGCAGAACATCAATCAGGTGCAGCAACACTCTGTTACGCGATAGATGCCGAAGAAATTGTGATCCCAACCCTGCACCATCAGAGGCACCGACAATGACCCCCGGTATATCTGCCATCACAAAACTTGCATCTGTACCTAGGCGAACGACGCCTAGGCTTGGTGCTAATGTGGTAAAGGGGTAATCGGCGACCTTTGGGTCTGCCGCAGAAACTTGTCCGATCAGGGTCGACTTTCCGGCATTAGGCAGGCCCAGAAGTCCGACGTCAGCCAACAGCTTGAGTTGCAGCCGCAAGCGCCGCGCTTCTCCTTCAGAACCCGGCGTGGTTTTTCTCGGGGCACGATTGGTACTTGATTTGAACGCAGCATTCCCAAGACCCCGATGTCCCCCTTGCGCGACCATCAGAACATCACCAATCTTAGCAAGGTCACCAATAACCTCACGTGTCTGTTCATCTACAACGGTGGTGCCAACCGGCACTTTGACATACCTATCGTCCCCTTGGGCACCGGTTTTGTTGCGACCGCTGCCAGGCGTGCCATTAGTCGCCTTATAGCGTGGCTGATAGCGGAAATCGATCAGCGTGTTTAATGCGCCATCGGCTTGAAGATAGACGGCGCCACCATCGCCGCCGTTGCCACCATCCGGGCCACCTTTGGCGACATATTTTTCTCGACGGAAACTGAGGCAGCCACCACCACCTTTACCCGCCTGCACTTGTATCGTCGCTTCGTCGATAAACTGCATTTTGTCTCCCGCTACAAAAAACCCCGCCGAAGCGGGGTTTTATTAGGCGTTTGAGCGTTCTAGACCTGCCCCGATACCACGCTCACAGTGCGCCGTTTGAGCGGGCCTTTAACCGCAAATTCAACATAACCATCTGCCTTGGCAAACAAAGTATGGTCTCTGCCGCAGCCCACATTACCGCCCGGGTGGAACTGAGTCCCTCGCTGTCGGACAAGGATATTACCTGCCGTGACGTATTGGCCACCGTATTTCTTTAGGCCGAGGCGCTTCGATTCCGAATCACGTCCGTTCCTTGTACTACCGCCTGCTTTTTTATGTGCCATTTATCTAGATCTCCTCAATCTTCAACTAGCCGATAGCCGTAATTTTCACTTCAGTAAACCACTGTCTGTGGCCCTGACGTCGCATGTAATCTTTGCGACGCTTAAATTTGATGACCCGAATCTTCTTATCACGCTCATTGCGTAAAACCTCGGCTTTGACTTGGCCGCCATCAACATAAGGCGCACCGACATTGACGTCATCGCCATCGGCGACCATCAATACCTTGTCAAATACCAACTCTTGGCCAGGCTCTGCATCAATGAGTTCTAGCTTTACAACATCGCCTTCGCTCACGCGGTGCTGCTTGCCGCCACTCTGAAACACTGCAAACATCTTATCGCCCCTAAATATGGGTGAAATTTCAACAATTTGGGAACCGCACGAATTTCTCCCGTGACCTAGCTGAAAATCTACGCCCCGAGCCCTCGTGCGAAAGGCGCGTAATTGTACGGATATTCAAGCACGATTACAACGGACTATCATATCAAGGCGAAAGTTGAATACGAGTCTCTAGAGTCGTGTGAGTCGGAACTTTTCCTGCTAGGATACCGCCAATTGTGAGTACTCAAGCCCTAAAAACCACACCCGCTGACATTGTGAGTCGGACCGCCGCAAGCATTGAGACTTTGCGCCCCGTTTATGACCTGGTGGCAGCCGACTTTCGGGCGGTCAATCAGCTTATCCCGACGAAGCTGACTTCCGATGTTGATTTAGTCAGCGAAATCGGCACACACATTGTCGCCTCTGGTGGTAAACGCCTGCGGCCTTTGATGGTACTGCTGACTTCCGGCGCCCTTGAGTATAAAGGTGAACACCACATCCGCTTGGCCGCCATCATCGAGTTCCTACACACCGCAACCCTACTGCACGACGATGTCGTGGATCGCAGTGGCTTGCGACGGGGCAAAGTGACTGCGAACGAAAAATGGGGCAATGCCCCAAGCGTTTTAGTCGGTGACTTTCTCTATTCGCGTGCATTTCAAATGATGGTTGATATTGGCCAGCTCGACATTATGGGCATTCTTGCAGCCGCGACTAACACCATCGCAGAAGGCGAAGTGCTGCAATTGACCAACATCGGCAACATCGCTACAACTGAAACTGAATATCGCGAGATCATCCGTTGTAAGACGGCTTTGCTGTTTGAGGCGGCCTGTCACACAGGGGCAGTATTGGCTTCTGATAAGACAGACGCGTCGCCTGAACTCATGCGTAGATTCGGTTTGCACTTCGGGATTACATACCAACTGGTCGACGACTGGCTCGACTATGTTGGCGACAGCGAGGCGTTGGGCAAAAATGTTGGCGATGACCTTGCGGAGGGTAAGCTCACTCTGCCATTAATTTACGCCATCCAGAATGCGCCGGCAAAACAAAGGCAGACTGTTGAAACCGCCATTGCACGTCGGTCTGTCGCTGAACTACCCGATGTCCTGGAAATCGTCCGCAGCACTGGCGCCTTGGACTACGTCTATCAGGCCATTCGGAACGAAGCAGATCAGGCCCTCTGTTGTCTTGAGGCTTTGCCACAAAATTCATATGTCGCCGCGCTTAGGACTCTGACGGAATATAGTACGTCCCGCCTTTTCTGAAATGTTTCTTATTTAAGATGCGACTTGTCTAAGCAGATGCTTTCTTTCTGATGTTTCTTCGCCCAATTGCCCTCATACGGTCCGCCGTCTTGATGTTCGCCATGAGCACGCCTGCATTAGCAGAAGACATTTCATTTACGCCATGCGCCCTGACAGGCTCTAGTGGTAACGGCAATCTCCATGCGGAGTGCGCAACATGGCAACGTCCTCTGGACCCAAGCAATCCTGACGGCGAGCAGGTCGATCTTTTCCTTGCCAAGCTAAAGTCGACATCCAACACACCCGCAGACGACGCATTCACCCTTATTAACGGCGGTCCCGGCGGATCATCCGTAGACTTGATGATCCAGTTTGCCCCTCTGTTAAGCGCCTTTACGCGCGAGCGTGATGTCCTGGTTATCGATCAGCGCGGCACGGGACGATCGAGTCGCTTAACCTGTGAAGGTATCGCTGACGACCCCGACAACTACGACCCAGACAAAGTGCCGGAACTCATTAAGGACTGCCTTGCGCGGCTACCATTCGACCCGATTTTTTTTACAACGTCCGTCGCCGTCGAAGACCTAGAGGCCATGCGCCTCGGTCTTGGCTATGAACAGCTATCCATTTATGGCGTGTCATACGGGACGCGAGTTGCCCAACACTATATGCGCACGTACCCTCATTCATCCCGCGCCGTGATCCTCGATGGTGTTGTGCCACCGAGCGAAGTACTGGGCAGTCAAATTGCGCTGCACAGCCAGCACGCGTTGGACAACGTGTTCGTCCGTTGTGCCGAGCAGCCAACGTGTGCGGACGTTTTTGGTGACATCAAAGCAAGCTTCGAGCTCGTCTCCAGCCAGCTCAAGGAATCACCAATCCAAATGACCCTGGCGCATCCGGTTACAGGCATTAGGACAGAACTAGAGCTTGGTCATCCCCAACTTGTCGCCTGGTTGAGATTTTCACTCTACGCGCCAGAGACAACCGCTTTGATTCCGGTGATCCTCAACGAAGCTGCAAAGAAGCAGAGTTATACCCCCATCGCGAGTAATGCTCTGCGTATGTTGCACAACCTCAAGACCTCGATGGCCTACGGTATGCACAACGCCGTGATCTGCACAGAAGATGCACCGTTCTATGCCGACGAACAAGTTGATTTCGCATTGCTGTCCGCCACATATATGGGACGGGAGATGTACGACACTTTGCATACCCTCTGTGCACAATGGCCGCGTGGGTTCATGCATGAGACCATGAAACAACCGCTGCAAAGTGCGGTACCGACGCTTGTTCTGTCTGGTGAAAACGACCCAATAACCCCACCAAGTTGGGGCAAAGCTGTGATGCCCGGGCTATCGAATGCCATTCACATCGTGGCTCCCGGGCAAGGCCACGGCACAATTAGCCGCGGCTGTATCCCTAGGCTAATCGAGTCATTTGTTGAAGAGCCAAACCCACAAGCACTTGATTTGGCCTGCATTGAACGCTTGCAACCATTCCCATTTTTTGTCGATTTGCTGGGACCCACGCCGTGATCGAGGTGCGCAATATCGCCAAAGAGTTTGGCTCGGTCCAAGCCGTGAAAGATGTCTCACTAAAAGCCCAAGATGGTCGAATCACAGCACTCCTTGGCCCTAATGGCGCGGGCAAGTCGACCACGCTCAGGATATTGTCAACCATGATCATACCCGACAGTGGCAACACCATCATCGACGGTGTCGATGTCGTAGCTGATCCAATGACGGTGCGCAAACGTATTGGCGTCTTGCCCCATAACTCAGGGCTCTATGGGCGACTCACTGGGGTTGAGAACATCAACTACTTTGGCAAGCTGCAAGGGCTCGAACCAACGCGGTTAACCCAACGCATTGAATCTTTGATCGAGCAGCTCAAGATGGGCGATTTTGCACATCGGCGCACCGCTGGCTTCTCTCAAGGCCAAAAGATCAAGGTGGCACTGGCCCGCGCGCTCGTTCATAACCCAAGTCACGTGATCTTGGATGAGCCAACCAACGGTTTAGATGTAATGGCCACCCGTGCGCTGCGGGAAATCATTGCAAACCTCAAGCAGAGCGGTAAGTGTATTCTCTTCTCCAGCCACGTCATGCAAGAAGTTGATGCGCTATGTGACGATGTTGTGGTGATTAGTGCCGGTGAAGTCCGCTTCAACGGCACCATCAGCCAGCTGCGCGAACACGCGGGCACTGAAAATCTGGAAGATGCATTTGTGCACCTGGCCGGTGCTGGCGAGGATGGTGAATGAATTTCGCAGTCGTTCTAAAAAAAGAGTGCATCGATAACTTTCGTGACCGACGAACGATATTGTCTTCCTTCTCGCTCGCCATCCTTGGTCCAGTGTTCTTTGTCGGCCTCATGGTCTTCGTGCTCGACCGAGCGTTAGGTGAAGCAGACGACCCGATTGAATTCGCAGTAATCGGCTCACAATACGCGCCCCAGCTGATGGCAAGCTTGCGCGAGAATGCTACGGAAATCACCGAGCTCGCGACTGATTCGCCTCGCGATCTTGTCACCGACGGGGCCCATAGCCTCATCCTTGTCATCTCGCACGACTATGCCGAAAGGTATTCCAAAGGCAACGTCAACACCCTCCAGCTCATCCACGATAGCAGCAAAATATCCTCCACCCGTCGCCACCTCTCTTTACTTCGAGCCTACATTAGCCGCTACTCAAGAACAGTTGGGCTCTTGCGTCTACAGCTACGCGGCGTTGACCCCAATATCGCTAACCCCGTCGTCACCCAAGAGATTGATGTCTCTTCACCCGCGGCGCGAGCCCTCACAGTACTGGCGTCGCTACCCTACTTCTTGGTCCTAGTGATTTTCATGGGCGGCTTTTATCTGGCAATTGATACGACGGCAGGAGAGCGGGAACACGGCTCACTAGAACCTTTACTGACACAGCCGATTAGTCGCGCACAACTGGTGCTCGGTAAGATCGGCGCAACCAGCATATTTGGCGGAATCAGCCTCTTGATATTTTGTATCAGTTTATCCCTGGCTGTACCGTTCGTACCTTTTAAACGGATCGGAATGGCTCTCGAAATCGGCTTTGCCCAGCTCGTTCCAATTTTTGTCCTCTGCTTACCGCTACTGTTGTTCGCAGCATCGCTGCTCACCGTCGTTGCCAGTTTCGCGAAAAGCTACAAAGAGGCGCAAACCTACCTCACGCTCGTGATTTTAGTTCCCACGCTACCATTGATATTCGCCCAGCTGACAAACGTAGAGACCACGTTTGGCATTATGTTTATACCGAGTTTGAGTCAGGCAAATCTGATGGCGGATATCATTAAAGGGGAGGTCGTGACGGCACTGAACGTGGCAACTTCTATGGTCACCACGCTCATCTATGGATCGCTGCTCGCTTGGTTGAGCGTCAAGCTCTACAGTCGCGAACGTATCCTGGGCTAAGCCTCTAGGGCCGGAGCTGACTTGTGTTTAATCCCCCGCCGAGCCTGGTCCTTCAATATCCTGTTCTAACAGTCTGGCCCCGCGCATGATATTTCCCAGCGCGTAATTACCTTCATGGCACGCATACTCAAAAAGCTTTTCTTTAGTCGCCGGCCACGGATAGTCACCACGCCAAACATCTTTCCAAACTGTCGGATCTTCTACCTCGAAGCGGTAATGTAAAGTATCGTCATCAAGGCGCGTAAACCACTCGGTGACTTTCAGATTTTCATCCGCGCCATAAAGTGCCGGCTGGGACTTGAAATTAGTGGTTTCGACAACCAGCGTCTTCTCTTCCCAATGTCCGATTGAATCACCAAGCCAGGTGCGAACCGAATCGGGTCGGTGCGCCTCGTTCATACGGATGACACGAGCGTCATGCACCATCTCAGCCATAATCATGATGTGGTTATCGGTCTGCACAATGCGTTTCACGTTGTTATAAAGCGCCGGGACCATCGGTGGTCCGGCAACCGGGCCGAAACCCAACAAGCAACGCTCGGCCAATGGACGCATTTCTGGATTGTCATAAGGTCCCGGGCCGGCCTCACTTAACCACCAGGCAGTCCCCGTATTTTCACGCCGCCTTTGAGCTCGGGCTTTCGCCCGTTCAGCACCTTTCGGAGTCAACGCCGGCGTGCGACCATTCTCGGGGTAGGTAATGATCGAAGTACGGAATTTGCCATTGAGCGTAAACGCTTGATCGCCGTTGTCTATCCAGAACGTGTTATAGCCTCCGACGTTGCCCGCAGCTCCGGCAGAACCATCACCGCCTTCGGGCGGCGCTTCGCGATCAGGATCACTCACTCGAGAATCATTGAGGTCACGCTGCCGATCACTCGCGGCTAAAGTTCCCGCCTGATCAGGCGTTAGATAGAGATTGTCGCCAAAGTGAGCGGGCCTCCGCAGCGGCGTGAGTGTCGCCACATCATAGGTACCGCTTATGTCAGGCACATCGAGTGCGTCCACTGCTGGACCTGGAAGCACCAGCGATGCCACTGATGCGGTCACAAGGACCGCACTGCCAACCCAACGAATCATTCTGAACCTGCCAATGACGCCCCTTCCGACGCGTCAATTTCCCGATACCTTATCGCTCCGAAAATCATCTCATCAAAGGATTGCTGGCCCCAGCGAACTTCCCGATTCGGGTTTGGATTAGCCGGGTTTTGTGAAGAGTTATCCCACCAGTTGGTGTAAACAATCTCCGTCCCGGCCGGCATGAACTTCGGCTCCTCCAGCAGATACGTGGTCTGCCAATTGAAATCATAGTTCGGCACATTGAGCAATTCCTCGTGGGTGCCATCTGGGTAGTTCGCGACAAACTTCGCCGCTTTACCACGGAAATGGGAGTGCGGCAAAATACTGTAGACCAGTACATCTTGGTCAAACTTACGGCTCGCCTGCTCAGAGTGATTCTTCGCATTTGCTGGAATCTTAATACGGCCGTTCGCCAATATCATGGCATTGATTTTATGCTCTGGTTCAGAGTCATGAAAATAGATGCCGATTCGCGAATGGTCGGTGGTCGCCGCGCCTGACGTTGTGTAGTG
This sequence comes from Pseudomonadales bacterium, assembly GCA_029244465.1. Classification (GTDB taxonomy): domain Bacteria; phylum Pseudomonadota; class Gammaproteobacteria; order Pseudomonadales; family Azotimanducaceae; genus UBA4421. Next base: position 4,808 of record JAQWQN010000203.1, on the reverse strand, counting down.
CATTTGGAACTCGATCGCCGCCCCGACAGGTAGTAACGTGCCCGTTCCTTCAGGCAGATCACGGGCTTCTGCGCCAGGCACATATCCGGCCAGACCACCACCAATAGAACTTCTTCGCTTCAAACGTCCGGCTCGCGGACCCTCGGTTGCTTGCTCACCAAACCGCGTAATGACGTGGTGAAGTACCGTGCGGTCACCGGGCACGATCTGCGATGCGCGCACCCATACATCTCGCTCTAATGGATTAATGACGTATTTGTATTGGTAATCAACAACTCCCGTTGCCGGGATATCTGTTGGCGGTATCTCCAGGATCAGATCTGGCTCGCCCAAAGTTCCCCACGTCGGCTTCTGGAACGCATATTGGCTCAATGGGTCAGCACCCTCACCTCGCGGTGACCCCGCGTCGATCCAGCTGACCAACGTCTGTAGCGCTTCTCGTTCGATGGAACGATCATTGGACCAGTGCCCAATAGCCGGATCCGCGTGCCAAGGTGGCATCCGTTTGGTCATCAGCACTTCTCTCATCATGAGCGAAAAGCCTCGCACCATATGGTAATCCGTCATCGCCCATGGGCCGATGCCACCCGGCCGGTGGCAGGTCACGCAATTATCAGCGAGGATCGGTGCGATGGTGTCACTGTAGGAAATTTCGAGCCCATTCGTCGGGGCATAAACAATGTCACAGCCACTGGCATGCGTGCGGCGCTGAGCAACCGACTCACCGGTTACGACCGCCTCTAAGGCGCTGCGCAAACCGTCGTTTGCGTCACCTCTATAGGCTAACGTCCAATTCTCTGGATTCACGATCAAGACCTCACCAGCGCGGCCAAGATCCATCGTACGACCGACCAACTGAGCATCATCAATCAACACACGAGCTTCCCCGCTTGATGCGACAATCGTTGCACGATCAGCTGTCGGGTCAATGACAAAGAACTCAACGGATTCGCCATACGTTTTCGTGAGGGCAGTGACACTTTGATCAACTGCAGCGCTGGCCTCACAGGATAAATCTTGGACCAACAACACGACCGCCTTCTTATCGCTGAAGTAGTGTAACTGGTGCGACCCGCCTAACTGATCAAAGAGACGAAAATTACCGACGTGTTCGTTGGGTGCCAGAGCACTGGCGCTGGCGGAAAAAAGACAGACAATGAGGCTTAGTGACCGGATCATGGACCCCTCCATTAGTTCGGCAAATTTGCATTGTGCGCCAAACAGGACCACTCAACAACTGCGTGAAACCGCCGTAGGACGTGCTTCATACCACCACCCAGTGGTATGTTAAACGGATCGACGCAACATTAACCAACCAATGGGCAACACTATGGATTTTGGACTATTTGGGATCAACATGAACTTCCTTGCGGACCCTGAGTGGTCGGCAAAAGTTGCACGACACGCGGAAGGACTTGGCTTTGAATCCTTGTGGACAGGCGAACACGTCGTACTTCCAGACCCCCGTGAAGCGCCGTCGCCCGCCGAACCAGAAACACCAATGCTGCACCCTCCGGCCCTACTCGCATTCCTGGCCGGCGTGACGGAGAACATCAAGCTCGCGACTGGCATCACGCTCATTGCGCAGCGTAACCCAGTAGTGCTCGCCAAAGAAATGGGGTCCCTCGATGTCCTCTGCCAAGGCCGGCTTCTATTTGGCGTTGGCGCGGGTTATCTACACCAAGAATTTGACGCGCTCGGCGTTGATTTCGCAACACGAGGTGCCCGCACCGATGAATATATCGACGCCATGCGCGTCCTTTGGAACGACGCACAGCCTAGTTTCGCTGGTAGTTTCGTAAACTTCGACAATATTCAAGCGCAACCACGTCCGGTGCAAGCTGGCGGTCCACCCATCATCGTCGGCGGCAACTCACCGGCCGCCATGCGACGCGCTGTCACCCACGGCAATGGCTGGTACGGCTTCGCTATGGATGTACAAACGACAGCAAAAGCGCTGGCGCAATTAGAACTCGCCAAGGCACGGCATACCCGTCCGCACGAGCTCGGCGATTTGAGCGTCTCCATAACGCCACCCAAACCACCGAATCGAGCAATGGTTGAAGAGTATGCGAACCTGGGGGTCGATCGTTTGATCCCAATGATGGGTTTTTACAACGAAAACAACATATTAGAGTCTCTAGATGGCCTAGCGGCAGAAGTGATGTAACAGAAGCTCAATCCGGCACTAAACGTTTTCTTGTAGCGGCTACGTCCGCCACATAAGATACGTGCCATCGGAGTGTAGCTCAGCTTGGTAGAGCACTACGTTCGGGACGTAGGGGCCGGAGGTTCAAATCCTCTCACTCCGACCAGTTAACTCAAACCCTTCGCCTCATTATAGTCAGGCGAAGTCCAGCCGCGACTACTCGACCCTTAGTCAAGTGCGCTACTGCAGGCGGGGAGTTAAGAGTTCGAATCCCGGCCGCTTCGGCATTTGTCCTTCCAGGTTTGGGTGATCTTTCAGGAAATTGTGTGCGCAAGCTCTGGGCGGGGTGGAGGCGGCCCTAATGCCATAAATCTAACGGCAATAGTAGCCAACAGGTTGCTGGCTAGAGCGGTACCAAGTTAATAGGCGGCAGTGCCTGAAGAAGTTTATGCTAGCCGTGGCCGCTTCATTATGTAGTGGAGGTAGGTGGCGGAGCGACGTTACAGGTAGATAGCGATTGCTGAATATCGCTGCTGGGTCATTTAGAATGTTTGGGAGGTCATCTGCCAATGACTAGTAGTTGGGATCGCGAAAAAGATCAGCTCAATTCTTATTTCGAGCAGCTCGATAACGACAGTAAATCAGCTCTTCTCAGTGAAGCCGAGCGTCTGCTGTTGTTGCAGAAGGCCCAGATAACTGAAAAACATATCGAAGAGTCCGGTTATTTCCCCAATCTTCGTTCAGGCAATACAGATTATCCCGATGAGGAAGAGTAACTAGGCGAAAGGACTCCGCAATCAGGTAGAGCAAGGCTCCAATGCAGCTATAACCGTCGTGACGATGACAACCATGGCACCGTCAATATACTGACTCTCGCCAAAGAGCTAGAGATGGCAGTGGAGACCTGGTGAGCCTTCACGAAAATCGACACGACCTCTCCGATCGCAGACCGACCAGGCACCTGGCTTTTCCGCCAGACCTAACTTGGGTCTTGTTCTACGAGCCTCTAATGACCCGCCAAATCCGACCGGCTATGCCTCGTCAATCATCCAACGAGGAACATCAATCGGTATGAATTTATTTTCGATCCCGGCGTCCAAAAAACCTTTAATGATTGCTTTCAGCCCCTGCTTGCCAACTCCTTCGAATTCACCGAACGGGGGGCAACGTTTACCGCGCGACCGTAATTCACTTAGATACGTTTGCTCAAATTTCATGGGTTACGCTCTGACTGTTTGCAATCTGGACAGGGCTAGTGCCTTTCACGTTACGGCTAGTTGTCGACATTTTGGTGCGACTCGATGCGGCGACTTACGGATTTAATTTTGCATAGCAATTGCAGCGTCCCAGCGAAAGCCAAGGCCTCCGGCTTGCCAAACGCCCTCGCCCAGGGGGCTAGGCCCGTAGATATCTACCCGGGGCGGCAAGCCGAAGGCCGGTTGTAGGTCCTGCACCCCTTTGACGGTGCTCCTGTGCATGATGCGCAGCCCTTGCTGCTCCGCTGGTAAATGCGCCTCGGGAGCTGCACGATGGGCGACCGCAAGGTTGTCGATGAACAGGCAATCGTTCTCTTCATACTCGTACTCGGCCGTATAACCTTGCTCTAGACCCGCGTTGAGTAGTTCGTTGTATTGATAGCACAGTTGCGTCAGCTCGACTGTATTTAACAACCTAAACCCATCGAGATTCGATAATTTTTCGATTACTGCACCGGTCATACCGAGATGCAGCCAAACGCACGGGCGCTTCGAGATGGGGTGCTCGTGAACCACGGGATGGATAACTCCGGTTGTGGAATTTACCGAAGACAAGCGGCGCCAATATTCTTGTTGCGCTGGCTCCAGTGCATCAAAAGCCGCTGCTTGGTGGGCGAAGTAGGTACCTGCGCCGTTTTCAGCTGGTCTGACGATGTGATAGCCCGCGTGCGAAAACGTATCGGTGTTGAAGCTGCCATCATTGTGCCATTGCGGCCCGACACCCAGGATCCCGTGATGTTCATCGTTGGAAAGGCGGAAAATATGTGGATTATGATCGGGCGTCGCCGGATGTATCCCGTGGGTGCTGTGCAAAGCCTTGCCACCCCACCAGCAGCTCGCGCGAAGAAAGTCGTTTGGGTCCAGGCCGGTGCTATTTTTGAAAACGATAAAGCCGCGAGTCGCCATGGTGTGCTCGAGCGCATTGATGACCCGCTGAGGCGGCGGCATGGCGCTGGACAAATCAAGCGACCGTACGGCCGCACCGACCGGTATCAGTGGCAGCAATTCCGCGCCGAAGTCCCTCACAATAGACACATTTTTTTGGTCCAGAGGCGGTACCTTTTGAGCGTCAGTAGGCAATGTTCGCTTCCTCAAAGTCCGGATAAAATTGCTATGGCTAAACATTTTGCTTGGGGCAATATAGCCCAAGGGTATTCTAACAGTCGCACAACTAGCCATGAGTAATAAAAACGCAGCCGAAACGGCTTGCAACGACCGCGTAGAGTCAGTTTCTTGGCAACAGGCGTTCACGCACCAGGCGGGCCGGGCCGTTAAAAAATGGCTGGCACCCCGACTCGGCAAATCCGATCGACAACCAACAAAGAAAATGCCACCACCAGCCCCGGCAGCAGCTGGTTCGCAGATGATGATTGGATGGTAGGCCATATTTGCGATGCCACGGC
>JAQWQN010000199.1 GCA_029244465.1 Pseudomonadales bacterium | reverse complement strand
CTGTTTGCCTATTCGCTGGTTGATCTCCCATGCTGACCCGAGAGGCTCATCTTCACCGGGCAATCGCACCGTAGTGGTTAACAAGGGCTCTTGTAGATGTTCAAGTAACGCCACCGCGACAGCCTGATCGGGCACTCGCATCCCGATCGTTCTGCGTTTGGCATGCAGAACCCGCTTGGGGACATCACGAGTCGCTCTCATAACAAATGTAAAAGGACCTGGTGTCGCTCGCCGCAACAGACGATAGGCCGCATTGTCCACCCGCGCATATACCCCTAGCGATTTCAAGTCATGGCACGCGATGGTGAACTGATGTCCTTTCGGCAATTGACGCAACGCAACGATCCGCTCGAGCGCTGCCTTATCGCCAATACGACACGCGAGCGCATACGCCGTATCCGTCGGATAGACGATCACTGCCCCTCCCTGGCGCAGCTTTTCAGCCACCAGGCGGATCATCCTAGGTTGTGGATGGGTAGAATGTATCTCAAGCAACTGTGCCAACTGGTACCTGCCGTTTTGGTCGTGAATCGCATATGATGCGCGCCACTCGCTTCATTCGCGGTTTGCAGATCGCTCACATTCAAACCGCGCAAGCATACGCAACCAGCTAGTTAAGTAGAATGCAGCAATTTATTGATTACATCGCCATCCTCGCTTTTGTTGTCGTTTATTTCATGACAAAAGACATCTTTCTAGCCACTGGCGTTCTCATGGTCGCGGTGACCGTGCAAATCTGCCTCTATTGGCTGATGAAGAAGCCGATCGGAAACGAACTCAAACTTACTTTCTGGGCGAGCATGATCCTCGGCGGAATGACATTGATCTTCCAAGACGAGACTTTTATCAAATGGAAGCCTTCTATCATAAACTGGCTGCTTGCCCTAGTTCTTGTCGGTGCGCACCTGTTTGCCAAAACCTTCTTGGTGGAAAAAATGCTCGGCAAAGTGCTACGTCTACCAGACTCTGCATGGCGATCGTTGACGTATGGTTGGGCGCTTGCGTTCACTATCTCTGGAACAGTCAATATCTACGTTGCCTATTCCTACTCTCTAGATACCTGGGTGACGTTCAAATTCGTCGGTTTGCTCGGCCTCAATCTAGTCTTCCTTATGGCAACTTTTGCCTTTCTGCATTTCAAAGGCTTGCTGACCGAAGAACACCTACTCGATCCCAATAACAGTGATTCTTTGGACGATGCGGTCGAAACGAAAACAGAACGTTGAATCACACACCCGATCTGTTTGTGCAAGGAAATCCCCGACATGATGATACCAACTCAACTAAGCACTTTGTTTTTTTTGGCTGTTGTTTGTGCGCCCGTCGCCAATAGCAATACGGTCTATATCTCCGACGAGTTGACCGTGCCGCTAAGGAGTGGTCCTTCTGGCAGCCACAGAATCCTGCACCGCGGCTTAGCAAGCGGCACGCAGCTCGCCGTAGTCGGGGAAGACGTCGAGGCGGGGTTCACCCAAATCCGCACGACTCGTGGTACGGAGGGTTGGATTCGAAGCCAGTATCTCGTCGATGAACCTATCGCCAAGCTCAGGCTCATCACTGCGCAACGAGAAATCACCAGACTTGAGCAGCAAGTGCAGCGTGCCCAATCTCAAATCTCAAACTTGACTCAGGACACTGTAAAACAGGATAACGCAAAGCAGGCTTCCGCCAACGAGATAGACGAATTAAAGGTAGCGCTCGATCGCATCACCAGCATCTCTTCCAGCGCCGTCGAAACCCACGAAGAGAATCTCCGCCTCCAAGACGTTAACGCTCGATTGCGCGATGAACTTGGTGACATTGCCGAGGAGCGCAACCTCTTGCATGACAATGCAGCGAATGAAGGAATTATGTTGGGCGCCGGATTCATCCTCCTCGGGTTAATCGCTGGTGTGCTTTTAAAGGCTCGGCCACAACGCTCGGCCTGGTCCTGACATGACTGTCCTTTCCGTCAATCTCAACAAGATCGCGGTGTTAAGAAACTCACGCGAAGGCCATCGGCCCAGCGTGGTTGCTGCCGCGCGAACTGTAATCGCAGCTGGCGTCAAAGGCATCACCGTCCACCCACGGCCAGACCAGCGCCACATCCGCCCCCAGGATGTCTACGATTTAGCCGCACTCTTAAACAATGAATATCCTGACGTGGAATTCAATATCGAAGGTAATCCGCATGCTGCGCCAACCATTGAGGGCTATCCAGGCTTTGATACGCTCATCAAAGATACAGCACCCAGCCAGGCGACCTTGGTACCTGACAGTGACGATCAACTCACGTCAGACCATGGCTGGGATTTGCGCACAAACAACTCCGAATTGGCGGACAAAATCAGCCTGTACCAATCTTTCGGCGCGCGAGTCTCTCTTTTTATGGATCCAGAGCTTGATCAAATCGACGCGGCCAAAACACATGGCGCAGATCGCATAGAGCTCTACACAGGCCCGCTGGCCGAGACGATCTGGGCACATGGTGTGGATGATCCACGTACCGAAGATAGCCTCAGAACTTATGCAAACGCTGCGCGCCATGCACATCAAATCGGGCTTGGCGTGAACGCCGGACACGACTTAGATTTAGGCAATCTGTCAATTTTTTGTCAACAGGCCGAGATCAACGAGGTGTCCATCGGACATGCCTTGATCGCCGATGCCCTCGAATATGGTTTGTTTGAATCAACGCGCAAGTATTTGGCACTGATCCCACCTGACTGACGCCTGCTAAGACTGCAGAAGTCTTCTTTTATGACGCCTGGTCGCAACTCACGCACCCTCGCAATCGTCGACCGGTGACAATATCTCGCTACCCAGGCGCCGGCGCGTCGACTATCATGCACGCATGAAAACATTAGATCTTTGCAAACCGCATTGGGCGTTCGTTCGAGCGCTGCCCTCTGTTATCCTCGTTTGCTGCTTGAGCCTCTCGTCGCTCGTGCAGGCCGCAAACCCACGCGTTGCCATCAATACGAATCACGGCGTGATCGAAGTTGAATTGTTGCAAAAGCTAGCGCCACTCACCGTGACAAACTTCCTTGACCTTGTTGCGAGCGGCTTTTACAGCGATCTCATCTTTCACCGTGTCATCGCTAATTTCATGATCCAAGGTGGCGGGTACGACCAACAGATAAGTTACGTGCCTGGCCCGAAAACAGTCGCCAACGAAAGTTTCAATGGCATTAAGAATACCAAAGGCACCGTCGCTATGGCCCGCTTGTCGGACCCAGACTCGGCGGATACACAGTTTTTCATCAACGTGAAAGACAACACCCATCTCGACGCCGCTGGCAGCCAAGCCGGGTATACCGTTTTTGGCCGTATCTCAGCAGGGTACGAAGTCGTCGAGTCTATCGAACTCGTCAGCACCCACTTAAGCCACGGAATGGCTGCGGTGCCCGAGGAACTCGTTATCATCTCAAGCATTACTCTTATCGAGTAACTGCTTACATCTGTGTCGTTTATCGGCATCATTAATTTGGGATCGTCATGCAAAAAATAATAGCCATTTTCGCCAGCGCTTTGCTGCTGGGTTATCTGGTCACAGAACTCTCCGCGCGCTTCTTCGCCGACAACTATTTCGCTCTTCTAGTCATCGCCATAGGCGCCTTTGTCGTGAACGGTTTGTTTATTGCAAAGTTGGCTAGCAATTCAGTGCCACCTGTTCGCCCCTCTAAGCAGGAGGGCGACTCGGCAAGTAGCAGGCCGGGGCAAACAAACAAAAATAATCGACGTGGATCACGTGACCGTAATCGTGGCAACAATCGTAATGATTCAAACGACGGACAACGACCAAACCGAAACACATCGGACCAGAAGCGGGACAATCAGCGTCAGAATCGCAACCAGAGTGCTCGTCAAGAGCCCGATCGAGACTCAACTCGAGATGCAGCACCACAACCGAGCGCGCCCAGCGGTCCTGTCGAAGAAGGCGAGGTCAAATGGTTCAACCGCTCTAAAGGTTATGGCTTCATCGTGCGTCCTAATGAAGAAGAAATATTCGTTCACCAGAGGTCTATCGTTTCTGATGATCGTCGCTCTCGTCCAGCGCTGAGAGATGGTCAACAAGTTAGCTACGTGGTTGTGAAGAACGAACGGGGCGCGCAAGCGGAGCACGTCACTCCTCTGGATTAACCATGCAAATAAAGGCAATGCTCAGCAAGCGCATTGAACAAACCTTTGCCGTCCTCGGTCTTCAAGGCGACGCCCTGGTACAGGCGGCAAGCCGCCCCGAATTCGGAGACTATCAAGCCAACGGCGTGATGGCCGCTGCCAAGCGGGAGAAGAAAAATCCTCGTGAGGTCGCGCAACAAGTCATCGATCACCTCGATCTCGACGGCATTGCCAGTCAAATTGAGATAGCCGGGCCAGGATTTTTGAATTTTACTTTGGATCCAATCTGGCTCGCGACTGCTGCCCCCGGTCAAGTGAGCCAAGCCACACCGCCGGCGACGATTGTGGTCGACTATTCCGCACCTAATCTTGCGAAGGAAATGCACGTCGGGCACCTGCGATCCACCATCATAGGTGACAGTATTGTTCGAGTACTGGAAGCGCAAGGTCACCAAGTATTACGCCAAAACCACGTTGGTGACTGGGGTACTCAATTTGGCATGCTTTTGGAATACCTCCAGGAGAGCGGAGAGAGCTCTGATCAACTGGCGGATCTAGAGACGTTCTACCGATCAGCAAAAGTACGGTTCGACGAGGATGAGGCGTTCCAAAACCGAGCTCGTAAAGCTGTCGTAGACCTTCAATCAGGCGCCGAATACGCCGCCCTGCAATGGCAAAAGTTCATAGCTATTTCCATGTCGCACTGCCAAGACATCTATGATCGATTGGGTGTGACTTTGTCGCCGGAACACATTGCCGGCGAAAGCCGCTATAACGAGGCGCTACCGGGTGTGATCAAAGCCCTCGAAAACAAGGGACTCTTACAAGAAAGCGACGGCGCCCAGTGCGTTTTTCTCGACGAATTCAAAACGAAAAAGGGCGACATTCTACCCGTCATCGTGCAAAAGTCCGACGGCGGTTACCTTTATGCAACGACAGACCTTGCTGCCATCGCTTATCGCACAAGTGAATTAGATGCAGATCGTATCCTCTACTGCACAGATGCCCGCCAGAACCTGCACTTTAAACAAATTTTTGCAGTTGCGCGTCTCGCTGGTTTTAACGCGAACCAATCAAGCCTCGAGCACCTCCCGTTCGGAACGATGCTTGGTGCCGACGGCAAGCCGTTTAAAACACGCTCGGGCGACATCATTAAGCTGGCAGACCTCCTCCGCGAGGCAGAAAATCGTGCGCTTAGACTCGTGCAAGAAAAGAACCCCGGTCTAGAATTGCAAGCAGCTCGGAAACTTTCGAAAATCATAGGTATCGGTGCCGTGAAATACGGTGATCTCTGCAAAAACCGAACCAGTGATTATGTCTTTGACTGGGATCAGATGATCAGCTTTGAAGGCAATACATCTCCCTACCTACAGTACGCTTACACCAGAGTGCGCAGCATTTTTAGTCGCGGAGAGATAGAGGTTGCGACTCTACCCAGCGAGGCCATCGCTGTGGACGAACCGGAGCGACGTCTGGCGGTCACACTGGCCGCTCTAAACGATACCCTCGAACAAGTCGCTGCGGAAGGATATCCGCATTATTTATGCACGTATCTCTATGAACTGGCGACTCGTTTCACGCAGTTTTACGAAGCCTGTCCGATTCTAAAAAGTACTGGAGAGGTGAAAACGCGCCGATTGGTACTGGCGCGCCAAACCGCCGATACATTGCAGCTTGGATTGTCATTACTGGGCATAGATACACCCGAGCGAATGTAGCGGTGCTCGCAGCACGAATTGCGATCACAGCCAAAAGCCTTACGCCACGCGTTGGTGCACAAACTAGAACCGTTAAATGGTCCGTGCTTGTGGCGTCGCGTAGGATTTAAGCGTTTCCGCAAAGTCGTTCAGTGCATCCATTCCCGAAGCTTCGGCTTGTTTACACCATTCGACCAACTCGGCAACAACGTCTTCAACATTGCCTCCCCGTTTGGCCCAAATCTCATTTAGTCCAAGGTGGGCGTCATAAATCACTTTGAGATTCTCACTCCGCTCAACGACCGCCGAAACTCTTTCTTTGGCACGAACATCGAGTAGCGAGACTTCACGACACATCAGCTTTTTCGTTTTCTTATAGAGCTTGCGAGTTGCTGCATCGGCCTTGTTGTACTCATCCTCCAACACAGGCTGCAATACTTCTTCCGCATAGCGCGCCATCACCCGGAAACGATCGTTCACTAGGGCCCAGGCGGCATCTTTGTCTAGGTGGTCTTTATCTGGCACTCGTTCAACCATTGGTCCAGTACTTACAACCTCCGCTAATCCCAATTTGGCGAACAACTGTATCCACGCCCAACCCAAATCAATTTCGAACGGTTTGACCGACAGCTTTGCCGAGTTCGGGTACGTGTGGTGGTTGTTGTGCAATTCTTCGCCACCGATCAAAATACCCCAAGGCGATATGTTCCGCGCCGCATCGGGACACTCGAAATTACGATAGCCCCACCAATGCCCTATACCGTTGATCACACCTGCCGCAAAGATCGGAATCCAAATCATCTGCACCGCCCAGACCGTGAGTCCAAGTGCACCAAACAGCCCGACGTTGACAAACATTAACAGCACCACGCCAACCGTATTATTTTCATAGATGTTTCGCTCTAGCCAATCGTCTGGGCATCCGGCACCAAAGCGTTCGAGCATTTCTTGATCTTGACCTGCCGCTTTGTAGTTTTCTACCCCACGCCAAAAAACCTCACCAACCCCCTTAATGACCGGGCTGTGCGGGTCTTCCTCGGTTTCACATTTCGCATGATGTTTGCGATGGATAGCAGTCCATTCCTTGGTCACCATGCCCGTCGTCAACCAAAGCCAAAAACGAAAAAAATGCTGCAGTGCTGGGTGCAACCTAAGCGAACGATGCGAGGAATAACGGTGCAAATAAACTGTCACAGAGACGATCGTGATGTGGGTGACCACCAATGTATAACCAACCAACGTCCATGCTGACCAATGCAACAACCCATGGTTTAGCCAATCCAACATGCTCAAACCTTACTCCTTCAATTACCCGCCTGATTCGACGAGCGGAATTTACGGGTTTAATCGCGAAATAACCACCACCATTTAGACATTCAAGTGGCTAATCTCGCCCAATTGCTTAAGTCTAATGGACATTCGGCGCCTAATACGTGTCAAATCCCACGAAAGAGCCCTTTTTATAGGATTTACTGATATGACTAGCGCCACCCAGGCATTTTTTAACATTCTTAGCGCCTCAGATCTTGCTGCTCTCATTAGAGACGGCACTGATCGCTCAATCTTCGACTGCCGATCAAAACTCGGTCAACCTGGGTGGGGCCGGCGCGCATTTGAGGGAGGTCACATCAGCGGCGCGCAGTTTTTGGATCTCGACCATGATCTCGCATTACCTCCGAGTGATGCCGGTCGCCACCCCCTCCCGTCGCTCGCCCGGTGGCTATCGATTGTTAGGCGGTTCGGTGTCGAAAACACTCATCAGGTTGTTCTGTATGACGACGCCGGTGGTGCGTATGCGGGGCGCGCGTGGTGGATGTTTCGCTGGCTTGGGCACGAAGCCGTTGCTGTCCTCGATGGTGGCTTGAATGCCTGGCAGTCCGACCTAGATACTTCTACGCACCCTTTACCAGAGCCTTCAGAATTTCAGTCGAAGCCTGCCTTGACCAAGTTAGTCTCGACCACAGATCTAGCTTCCAACACGGGCCGGACTTTGCTGGACGCGCGTGCGCAGGCGCGTTTTGATGGAGAGGAGGAACCTATCGACCCTGTAGCAGGTCACATCCCAGGCGCCATGTGCTTTCCATTCCCGGAAAATCTAGATGCTAACGGTCTATTCAAGGCGCCGGAACTACTAAAAAAACGATTCGCCAAGCTAGGCGATGATCCGATTTGCTACTGCGGATCCGGCGTGACTGCTTGTCACAACATTCTGGCAATGCACATTGCCGGACTTCCTGAACCAACCCTCTACGCCGATTCTTGGAGCGGTTGGATTACAGACCCAAATCGAGACGTTGCTAGCCGTTGAGAGCTAGTGCCTCTGCGCCACGACCCATTGCGCCTGCCGACATCAGTTGGCGGGACGGGCACCCCTATGCCACAGCGTACGATGATACGTACTACAGCGAACACTACGATCCACTGGGTATTGATGAAGTCCATCGCGTGTTCCTGCAACCTGCACAACTCGAAAAGCGCGCTGACCAAGACACCATCACCATTGCTGAACTCGGCTTCGGTACTGGACTCAACTTTCTAGTCACGGCTGACTGGGTCCAACAGCTTACGTCCGCACGGCTCAATTTTATTAGCTTTGAAGCTCATCCCCTGGCAACTGTTGATTGGACCCGGTGCGCCCAACTCCGAGGTGGCGTACTCAACCACGCTCGCGATTTATCGCAAGCAGCACCCCCGCTTCTCTCCGGTTGGCACCACCGTGTGTTCGCAAACGGTCGCATTCGATTGAGCGTTTTTCACGGCCGTGCGGAGGCAGGTCTGGCGCTTTTAGCCCAGAGCTTAGACCCAACTGAGTCTGCCATAGACGCGTGGTACCTCGATGGTTTCGCCCCAGACCGAAACCCTGAGATGTGGAGCGAACCCGTCATGCAACAAATTGGTCAGCTAACACGAACAGGTGGACACATCACGACATTCACGGCTGCAGGGCAGGTGCGTCGCGCAATGATGGCAGCCGGATTTGTAGTGACAAAAATCGACCAGCGCCCCAATAAGCGTGAATCCCTCCACGGATTAATGACAAGAGACAACCAGCGTTCTGATGGGATGGGAAAAGCGAAACGTAAAATTGACAAAAAACTGCCTGTCGTGATTCACGGTGCCGGTATTGCAGGTGCAAGCCTAGCTCGCCACTTCGCCGACGCGGGTCAGGCTGTCACGGTGTACGATCCAAAGGGTCCTGCATCCGGGGCATCAAGTATTCGCCAGGCGATCCTACACCCACGCCTTTTAGGCGATGGTACGCCGGTCGGCGCCTATCGATTAGCAGCATTTCACTACGCGACAAACTACTTAGCACGCTTCAACGGCTACAATCGAACCGGGGTACTGCACGTCGAGAGTGACGATCAACACCAACCTAAATTCGCGCGCGTGATGGATTTTTACGACGCCCATGCCGTAACCCAAGATTGGCTAATCCCATTCGCCTCAGAGGACGCTACGCGCGAATTTACCACTCAGTTCCACAACCAAACTTTATTTTTCCCTCAGGGAGCGGTTATCGATCTACCCACAATATGCGCTGAGTTGCTCGACCATCCTGGCATCGATGTCAGGAAGGAAGAGACAAAGATCGACCCATCAACGCCAACCTTTGTTTGTACTGCGACTGCTGCGAATACCCTACCCGGCTTTGAATGGCTTGAAATGAATAAAGTCGCAGGTCGATTGCACGAAATTCACCACACCGAAACCACACTCAGCGTGCCGATTGTCGGCAACGGTTACGCTGTCCCTTCCTCTGGAAGTACGATGATTGGCAGCACCTATGAATACTCACCATGGGACGATCAAGATGCGCTGGATCACAATATTCGTGAAAATAGAGCCTATCTACCTCGGCAACACCGTGTCGGCAAACAGCAATACGGCGAGCGAGCGCTCACCAGCGATCGAAATCCCATAGTCGGTCGGCTCGCTGCGAATCTTTGGATGTCAGCCGGACACGGGTCAATCGGAACGAGCTCCGCGCCTTACGCCGCAGCCATTCTCGTACACCAACACCTGGGGTTTGCACCAGTCGCAACCAGTGATGAACTGAAGATGCTAGACCCAAATCGATTCAAAGAACGGCAACAACGCCGAGGCCCATTGACCCCCAAAAAAGGCTAGGCCGATGCAATCACTCGCACGCTGACGACACCTTCTATGGATTTCAAGGCGTCCAATACACCATCGTCAGGAGCCTCCGCCAAATCGATCAGATTATAAGCGATCTGATCACGGCTCTTATTCAGCATATCGATGACATTGATGCTGCGCTCAGCCAGGAGAGAGGTCATTTGTCCCAACATGCCAGGCACATTACGATTGATTACCGCAACGCGATGGCCATCGCTTATCTCCATAGCAACCTGAGGGAAATTGACCGAATTGGTAATACTTCCTGTCTCCAAGAAGTGCATCACTTGGTTGGCGGCCATCACAGCGCAATTTTCTTCCGCTTCCTCGGTACTCGCTCCTAAATGAGGTGTGAGCATGACTTTTTCATGGTCTATGAGACCGGGCACTGGGAAATCAGCGACATAGCGCCCTACCTGCCCATTCTCTAGCGCTGCAGCCAAGGCCGCGGAATCCACGATAGGCTGGCGTGCAAAATTTAGGAGTACCGAGCCTGACTTGAATGACCGTAAGCTATCATCATTGATCATACCTTCAGTAGCCGGCAATAGCGGCACATGCAGCGTGACAAAGTCTGAGCGCGCAAAAAGACTGGGGAGATTCTCCATCCGCCCTACTTCGGCAGGTACACGCCACGCTGCCTCAACGGAGAGCGCGGGGTCGAATCCAAGCACATCCATACCCAGATCTAGAGCCGCACGTGCGACCAAAGAGCCAATCGCTCCTAAACCGACTACCCCCAGCGTCTTGCCAATGAGCTCACGTCCCTTAAATTTTTTCTTCTCGGCTTCAACAAGGCGATTGAGTTCAGCTTCATCTGCAACCGCACTCAGCGACCGCACGAACGAGATACCGCCATATACGTCGCGCGAGGCCAGCAACAGCGCTGTTATAACAAGTTCTTTCACGGAATTGGCGTTAGCACCAGGGGTATTAAATACAACTATTCCCCGATCCGAGCATGCCGAGACAGGCACATTGTTGACACCGGCACCGGCACGCGCGACTGCGAGCAAATTCTGCCCGAGCTCATCCTCTTGCAATTTATGGCTGCGCAACAACATTGCCTTCGGGTCATCGCTTTCCGCGCTGACATGGTAGTTTGCGCCAAATCGATCGAGACCAACCTGGGCAATGGCATTATAGGTTTTTACTTGATACATCACGTGCCTAGCGTCCAATTGCATTGCCTGAAGAGGCGCGCAACTTAGGGCTCGGTTCATTTAAAGTCAAGGCGATTTGCCTACGGCAGCATGAATTTCCATCACGATTGCATGAGCTGCATTCGGTGCGGAAACTTCGGCAAGACGCAGTGTCCAGCGATCACCGTGTTCAAGCAGTTGCCGAACCCCTGCGCTCAATCGTGCTGCCGTCAAATCTTCTTCTGCGATGACCAGGCTCCAGCCACGTCTCTGGGCGTACGCTGCATTCTCTATTTGATCACCACGAGACGCGTTTTTCGGCAGAGGCACCAGGAGATTTTTCTTGCGTAATGCAATCAATTCAAAGAGTGCGTTAGCACCCGCGCGGCTGAGCACAACATCCGCCGCTGCCAAGACGTCCCCCCAACCTTCTGCCACAAATTCGGCCTGCACGTATCCAGCCACATCGATCGGCGCCAATTTGCCAGGCCCGCAGACGTGAAACACGTGAAAACTCTGGATTAAATCCGGGATCGCCCGACGAACAATTTCATTCAACCGATCGGCACCTAGAGACCCACCTGTCACCACTAAAAGTTGCTGATCCGGCGCAATGCCTAAACGCTGCCGGCCCAAGGTGGCCGAACCACTCGTTATTTCCGCCCGCAGCGGCGTCCCCGTATAAACCACTCGAGTCTTAGTCCGCTCGAAGGCTGTATCTGCAAAACTCGTACAAATTGTGTCTGCCATGGGCGTGACCAAACGGTTAGCAAGGCCAGGGCTTATATCCGACTCATGCGCGACAATCGGTACTCGACAGATCCAGCCTGCAAGCACAAGCGGAAAAGACACATACCCTCCTTTTGAGAAGATCACATGTGGTCTCGCTTTGAGCACCAGCAACAACGATTGGCAGACACCGCGTAACGTGCGAAAGATGTCTACGAAATTTTCTATAGACAAATATCGCCGCAGCTTACCCGCACTAATCGCCCGAAATTCACATGGCAGCCCGGCGATAAGGTCCGCCTCTAACCCGGAATTGGTACCAACAAACGTCACTTCGTGCCCTTCGTCAGCGAGCGCCATCACGACCGGCACCGCCGGCAATACATGACCCGCACTACCGCCACCGACGATGAAGACTTTCATTAGTAACCGAGGACTTCTTTCAACAAAGGGATAGTGACATGGCGTTGATGGGCAAGTGAGGCGCGATCGAGACGGTCTAGATCAGTCAACAGCAGCCGGAGATCACGAGGACCACGCGCAAGCCAGTAACTCAGGACCGAGTCGTTCAATTCGTACCCTCGATGAAGCGCTCTAGCGCGAAGTATTTCCGATTTTTCTTCATCAAGAAGTGGCATCATTTGGTAGTGCATCAAGCTGCGCACACGTGAGTTCAGGTCTGCGATCGAAAAGTCGGTCGCTGTTGCGGCAAGCCTGTCGCCAACGATGAGTAAACCATTCGATGCATTGAGTCGCTCATAGGTCGCCATCAACGCTTCCTCGCACCCCGATTGGTGCGCGATTTCAGACGCATCGTCCACCGCAATTACTTCACCTCGGCGACTCGCACTTTCAAGATCTGCTAACACTCGGGGCGATTTAGTATCGACAAACTGCCGCTGTTCTATGCCTTTACCAAGGAGCGTCATTGCCCTGAGCAGATGCGTCTTGCCACTGCCTTGGTTGCCACACAACCAGATCCCTCTAAAACCTGGCCGAGGTTGCGTCATTATCGACACAATTTCTTCATTCGGACCTTGGACGAAGGTCGACAGCGTTTGCTCATGCGCTCGATCGATCGCGAGCGTGAGTTGTCCTGTTTCATCAAATGCCATCTAGCGCTGCCTTCTCATACTCGCCGGCCCATGCTTATAGAGTTTGCGCTTTTTGTCCTCACGATAGGCTTTGGACCCCCACACAAAGACATAGTCAATTCCTGATCCTAAACCCAGAAGTGCAAGAATGTAGAAGCAATATGGGTCGACAAGAGCCGTACTCAAATCACTCAGTACGCCGACTTGAAGAAGACCAAGCAATATCAAACACAGCACGATGATCTGCATCGCCGTATTCGCCTTACTTAATAAAGTTGGTGATATTTCGACCTCTTCGTATAGCACTTTGTAGACACCAGCACCAACCACGATTGTAAAATCACGAATCAAGACGATGATCGCGATCCATACTGGAATATGTCCTTGGAGCGTAAAAACCACAAATACACACGCCACCAACAATTTGTCAGCTAACGGGTCAAGGGTTGCCCCTAAGCGACTCTGCCAATTGAAACGCCGCGCAAGAAACCCATCAAACGCATCTGAAACACCGGCGATTAACATCAACGTAAACGCGTCCATATGCCGGTCATCCCACAGCAAGTACCCAATCGGGACAACCAAAATGATGCGCGAAATCGTGATCACATTGGGAATTTGCGCCAACACTAGCCGCGCCAAACCAGTCGGACACCGGGCTGCTGATCTAGTTCATCGACGACGAACACATCATCACTCGTCAGCAGCATTAGAAACTGATCCGCATTTGCTCGGGTATCGAACAGAAGCGTTAGATGATCTGGCTGAAGTTGGCTCACACTCACCCGGTCAACAAAATCTAGATTTTCGACATACCGCAGCAAGGCAGCGTACCGCGAAACGTCGCTGGCGCCAGCGATACGGACTTCCCACCGACGCAACTCGCGCGCAAGGACACTGTACCTGGCAACGAGCAAGCCTGTAATACCATCAACACTTGCTCTCGCCACATCGCTAAATCGCGGTGTCGCAAATACATCAACGATTGGACGTTCGGCGAACCAATAGCGACAATCCCCCGCCAGCGCTCGACCGGCCAACGACAGCTCAGCTTTCAAACGACACGTCATGGTCAGATCAGAGTCGTAGCGAGAACTGGCAGATTGCACACTACTGGCAACATCACCCCAAACCGCCCCAGCTGTAATCGAATTTTTGTCGTCCTGATCCATAAGCGGCAGTCTCACTTCCAACCCTCGCCGTTTGGCATGCTTTTCGATTTCACGCCGCAGCGGGTGATCACTGTCCGCAGACAAAATCTGTCGGCGACCGTTCTCTTCAAGCGCGATCCAAATGAGCACTGTTGGACGCGAGCTCCACCAAACGGGTAACGCGCTTGTGCGAATAAGATGCATGACCGCGGACTTCTGGAACGTGATGCGTAGCATTGCATCGCCGTCGCTATCGAAGAACTTATACTCGCTGTAGTAGCGAGAAACATTGGCCAAAGCGGCGAGCACTGGCGGACTGCGAGGGACAGATTCCAATCCGGTTAGCCGCGATAGCACAGTAAGGAGACCCTCGCGCGCAACACGTTGTCGCTCTGACGTGGACTGGTTATCTGCGGTCTGTTCAACGGAATACAACCAGTTCGGAACAGAATCAGCGGTTCCTTGCCCCGGCAAAATCAATATCAGCCAGAAAACCAGTCTCACCAGCGTCATACTCACCGAATCCTTCACTAACCCTCTAACCAACATTTCCCTCCAAAGATGGCCCCATTCTAATCAAAACTCCACAGTGATGAGTGGCAACTCTGCTACAATTTACTCATCACCAAATAGGAACTCAGTTATCTCCCAGAACCTGACATATAAGGATGCGGGCGTCGATATCGATGCAGGCGCTGCACTTGTCGAACGCATCGGCGCCGCCTGCAAAGCAACCCACCGTCCCGAGATGCTCTCGAACTTAGGCGGTTTCGCTGCCATGACAGAAATCCCAGCGGGCTACGAGCAACCTGTTCTCGTGAGCGGTACCGACGGCGTCGGGACCAAACTCAAACTCGCGATTGATCACGACCGACACGACGGCGTGGGCCAAGACCTAGTTGCCATGTGTGTTAACGACGTCTTGGTGACGGGCGCAGAGCCTTTTCTGTTCTTAGACTACTACGCAACCGGACGTCTGGATGTCGACACGGCAGCCCGTGTCATCAAGGGGATTGCTCTCGGCTGCGAACTCGCTGGATGCTCATTGGCCGGGGGCGAGACCGCCGAAATGCCTGGTTTCTACGATGGCGACGAATACGATTTAGCCGGTTTCGCCGTAGGCGTCGTCAATAAGCCGAACATCATCGATGGCAGCCAAATCCGCAAAGGCGACACCATCATCGGCTTACCCAGTAGCGGCCCACATAGTAATGGCTATTCGCTGGTCCGAAAGGTCTTGGAAAATCAAGCCAGACAAGCCGATGAGGGTCTGTTGGACGCTCTGCTGGCGCCAACGAGAATCTACGTACGATCGGTCTTGCAAACGCTCCGCGATCAGCCTGGCGCGATTCACGGCATGGTGCATATCACCGGTGGCGGGTTTTACGAGAACATTCCGCGCATCTTCTCAGACGACTCGTTAGCAGCGTTGATCGATACGGACAGTTGGACCTGGCCAGGCGTTTTCAGCTTCATACAACAAGCAGGCAACATCGAACATCGCGAGATGCTCACCACCTTTAATTGTGGCGTCGGCTTCTTGATGATGGCCGACCCAACGCACACCGAGGCGGTCTTGGAGGCGTTGGTGCACGCTGGAGAAAAGCCCATGATTATCGGACAAGTCGTCGATGCCACAACTAAGCCTAGCGCGGGCCAAATTTTAGTGTCGTAGCTCCGCCCTTACGAACCACCCAGGCGTCTACGTTTTCGGCAGAGTGACACCTCGTTGGCCTTGGTACTTGCCGCCACGATCCTTGTAAGTCACCTCGCAGCGCTCATCTGACTGGAAGAACAACATTTGCGCCACACCTTCATTGGCATAGATCTTTGCCGGTAGTGTCGTCGTATTCGAAAACTCTAGCGTTACGTGACCCTCCCATTCCGGTTCCAAGGGCGTCACGTTAACGATGATGCCGCATCGAGCATACGTAGACTTACCCAGGCAGACAGTTAACACATCCTCGGGGATGCGGAAGTATTCGACCGTGCTTGCCAAGGCAAAAGAATTTGGTGGGATAATACAGACGTCCCCTTCAACGTCGACGAAACTTCGTTCGTCAAAGGCTTTCGGGTCCACAGTCGCTGAGTGAATGTTGGTAAAGACCTTGAACTGAGATGCACACCGTACGTCATACCCGTAGCTGGAAGTACCATACGAAATCACTTTTTGACCACCATGACTTCGCACTTGGCCACGCTCAAACGGTTCAATCATGCCTTTCTCGGCCTGTTCGACAATCCATCGATCAGATTTAATGGTCATGGATAGGTTAGTCCTTGTTCTTGAACGGTTACACGATCAACAAATGCAGCGCCGGCTCTTGCCTCAATCATCAACCATACGAATGGTTGGTGTCGATTGTTCGCCCTGCCAAAGACGGGCGGCCAGATGTCTAGCCGCATCGCGATAGAGTCCTGCAATGCTGGAATCTGGATCTGATTTGACCGTCGGCGTACCACCATCGGCCTGTTCACGAATTTGCATCGCCAGAGGTAGCTCACCCAATAAGGGTACACCTAATTCACTAGCCACCCGAGCACCACCGCCAGCACCGAACAGATGGTGCGTGTGCCCGCAATTGGAACAGGTATAAACACTCATATTTTCTAGAATACCCAGCACAGGGATGTCCACCTTGGCAAACATCTCGATCCCTTTGGCGGCATCCAGCAAGGCGATATCTTGTGGTGT
Organism: Pseudomonadales bacterium; assembly: GCA_029244465.1. Taxonomy (GTDB): domain Bacteria; phylum Pseudomonadota; class Gammaproteobacteria; order Pseudomonadales; family Azotimanducaceae; genus UBA4421. The sequence goes on along the minus strand of JAQWQN010000199.1, from coordinate 2,835 downwards.
CGTGACGATGACGGCACCCGCCACGGGTACTTTCTGACTCAAGGTAAGTTGGATATCTCCTGTCCCTGGTGGCATATCAACAATTAAGTAATCCAAATCTCCCCAGTCGGTTTGTGTCAGGATCTGCTGTAACGCGCCGGAGGCCATAGGACCTCGCCACACCATCGGTGTCTTTTCGGTGACCATGAAGCTCATGGACATCGCCTTGATGCCATGGGCCCGAATCGGCTCAAAAACCTTGCCATCTTTCACGTCTGGACGCCTGTTCGGGTCGACTCCGAGCATCATGCCTTGGCTCGGACCATAGATATCGGCATCTAAGAGACCGACTTTGGCGCCTTCCGCATCCAGGGCAAGCGCGAGATTCACCGCGGTTGTGGACTTGCCGACACCGCCCTTGCCAGACGCAACGGCAACGACTTGCTTCACGTGGTTGAAACCACGCCCAGTCTGTGCCGAAAAACGTAACTCTAAATCTACTTCGGGCACGTTTAGGAATTCAGCCAGCTCGGCACGCAGCGCTTCTTTCTTTCCTTGCGCCGGGTAGCCAAGCGTCACTGCAATTTGGTTACCGGACGTCAAAATCCGCGCGCCCAGGTCACCCCAGCGTTGATTTAGGTAAGGATCAATAAAGTCATCAACTTTCACACAAACTCTCCAAAATGATTCCAGCCAATCGAACTCGGCACGCAAAAAGAGCCACAGTATACGGATTGCGTTTAAGGACCTGAACCGTGCAGCCGGAATACGTATACTAGCGCCCCTTTTTAGACACCCAGGCAGATTAGGTAGACCACATGTCACGTAAGATTTTGGTAACGAGCGCCTTGCCTAACGCAAATGGACCGATACACCTCGGCCACATGCTTGAGCATATCCAGACAGACATCTGGGTTCGTTTCCAGCGCATGCGGGGCAACGACGTTTACTATGTCTGCGCCGATGACACCCACGGCACGGCCACAATGATCCGAGCCGAGGAGGAAGGCCTTTCTCCCGAGGCACTCATTGACCAAATGCGGGTCGATCATCTCACCGACTTTAGCGGCTTTGGAATCGTGTATGACAACTATCACACAACGCATTCGGAGGAGAATCGACATTTCTCCGAACTTATTTATGAACGTCTGAAAGCTCGGGAGCTCATTTTCACAGAGGAAGTGGAACAGCTCTACGATCCAGAGAAAGAACTTTTTCTTGCCGATCGTTTTGTCGTTGGGGAATGCCCACGATGTGATGAACCAGATCAGTACGGTGACAATTGTGAAAAGTGCTCGGCCACCTACAATGCGACAGAGCTGAAAAATCCGCGCTCGGCCTACACCGGTGCGGTTCCAGAACTGCGATCATCTGAACACTACTTTTTTGACCTGCCGCAATACACTGAATTTTTGCGAGAATGGACTCGCTCAGATGCAGTACAGGCAGAAGTGACCAATAAACTATCTGAATGGCTCGACGACGGCTTGCGCGCCTGGGATATCTCGCGCGATGCGCCCTATTTCGGATTCGTCATCCCCGGGTCCCAAGATAAATATTTTTACGTCTGGATGGACGCACCAATCGGCTATATGGCGTCTTTTCAGAACTACTGTGACCGAACCGACAATGTCTCTTTTGACGAATTCTGGACATCTACCAGTGACCACGAAGTCCACCACTTCATCGGCAAAGACATCATCAATTTTCACGCACTCTTTTGGCCGGCTGTCTTGCGCGGCGCAGATTTTCGCACCCCAACCCGAATCCACACGCACGGATTCGTCACCATCAACGGGACCAAGATGTCCAAGTCTCGAGGTACATTCATCATGGCCTCCGACTATCTGAACCACCTTAATCCAGAATATCTGCGCTACTACTATGCCGCTAAGCTCAATGGCAGTTCCGACGATATTGACATCAACCTCGCAGACTTCGTGCAACGAGTAAATTCCGATTTGGTTGGTAAAGTCATCAACATCGCCAGCCGATGCGCCGGTTTCATCGTGAAACAATTCGACGGTAAATTAGCCAACGAAACACACGATGAATCACTCTGGCAGGAAATCATCGCGTCCTCAGATACGATTGCCGATCTTTATGAAATTGACGACACCAGCAAAGCTGTACGCGAAATCACCCGACTAGCCGATCTCGCCAACCAGTACATCGCCACCCACGAACCTTGGAATTTAGTGAAGGATCAGTCTAGTCGAAATCACCTGCACTTGGTTTGTAGCCAGGCGATCAACATGTACCGAGCCCTGGTGATCTACTTAAAGCCCATACTTCCAGAAGTTGCAGAAAAGTCTGAGGCCTTCCTGAACGTTTCACCCTTAACGTGGGCTGATCTGCACTCACCGTTGTTCGGCCACAAGATCACGAAGTTCAAAGCAATCATGCAGCGCATGGAAGGCAAGGTTGTCAACAAACTTGTATCTCCGCACGGCGACCAGGCGAGCACCACGCCAGAACAAGATGCCAAACAGACCGATCAGACGGGATCGGGGCAAGGCGAGTTCATCAACATAGATGATTTTTCCAAGGTGGCCTTGAAGGTGGCCAAGATCGTGGATGCCGAATTGGTCGAAGGGGCCGACAAACTATTGCGTCTCACCGTAGATCTCGGCGATCATCAGCGCAACATCTTCTCTGGCATACGGGCAGCCTACGAGCCGCAGGCTTTGATCGGCAAGCTCACTGTCGTCGTCGCCAATCTCGCACCACGAAAAATGCGTTTTGGTGTCTCCGAGGGCATGGTGCTGGCAGCAGGTCCCGGGGGAGAGGACATCTTTTTACTGAGTCCGGATGATGGTGCGACGCCTGGTATGGACGTAACCTGAGCTCGCAATG
>JAQWQN010000173.1 GCA_029244465.1 Pseudomonadales bacterium | reverse complement strand
AAAACCATGATCGAGATTTCTGAAAGTGCCCAGACTTATCTTCAAGAGCTTCTGGCAAAACAGGAGCAGGATGGGACGGCAATACGGGTATTTGTTGCTCAACCTGGCACGCCTCAGGCAGAGACCTGTATTGCCTATTGTCGTCCTGGAGAAGAGCAGGAAGGAGATACGCCAGTCGAGTATGCTGGCTTTCGCGCTTGGTTTGAGGGACGTAGTGAGTCTTATTTGGTGGACGCCGTCGTCGACTACCAGGAAGATCAAATGGGCGGGCAGCTGACAATCAAAGCGCCGAATGCCCGAGTGCCTAATGTTTCGGATGATTCGCCATTAGAAGATCGGATCAATTACATTTTGTACAACGAGATCAATCCTGGCCTTGCGGCACATGGGGGTATGGTAACGCTGGTGGAATTAACCAGTGAAAAAGCAGCCGTGCTCCAGTTCGGTGGTGGGTGCCAGGGTTGCTCCGCGGTCGACATGACGCTTAAGCACAGCGTCGAGTCAACGCTACTGGAACGTCTGCCAGAGCTAACCGCAGTTAAAGATATGACCGATCATACTTTGACTGAGAACGCGTACTATTCTTAGTATCCGTAGCTTCTACTGAGGTTGGTCGTATTAGAAACGCTGGGCGGTTTCTTGGCGCAAGCGTGTTAGCATTTTTTTTCGGTTTCCTCCCAACCAATACCTGCGTCGGTTATTGAGACACCGTATCGCAATTCTTGACGGTTCAGTTCCTGGCTACCGGCTTGCACGTGACTCTCGATCATGAGCCCGGTAATAGATCGATTGTCGCCACGTATCTGTTGCATAACTGATGCCAAGACGACCGGTTGGTTGCGATGATCATTGCCGGAATTGGCTTGGGATACGGATCGTGCATTGAACAAGGCGCAACGACAACTAACAAACAGGGATCGCGAAGGGTCACAACCCGTTCGATCACACCGCCAGGTTTGCCGATCTGACGGGGTTGTTTGCGACGGAAGGCTCGCACCTTCCTGAATTGAAGACTGACTAAGTTAAAAAGTAAAAACCGTACCAAGCAAAATACACACCACAGTCGCCGGCGCTACCAGTCGGATGTGGTCGTGCGTTCGTATGTTTTGGTCCAGTCCGTTTCATGGCCGCGAATAGGACTCGTTGCCTAAGTCTTTGCAATTTTCAAATTTCTACAAGCTCGGCGCTGTCAGTCAAAATTAGTGCGGTCCGGATGGGCTCATCATAAAGCGCACTGCATATGGTTTTGTAAAGTGAGAGTTGTGGCCGATAGCGCACAATCATTTCTGTGTGATTCGTTGTTGATTGATCGAGTTGCGAGGACTTGTAGTCGAGTATCCAGCGCTCGCCGCCATCGACAAACATCCGATCGATGATCACATTTCTGATTTCGCCATCGATCAGGCCCGTGAGCGCGAGTTCGGAAACATGACTATCATGCTCGCGTAATGCCCAAATGCCGACTTCAGATACGCAGAACTTTTCAAGCTGTGCGCGCGCCAGTGCGCAAATGTGCACTTGGTCCTGTGTGCTCAGTTGCAAGTTTTGTACCCACTGCTCAAGGCGTGCTGGTAGGAAATGTTCAATACGATCAATTCGCGGTTGCTGCCGTGTCCACCAAAGCAATGCCTGATGGACTAGAACCCCCACGGCGACCTCCTGGCGGCTACCCACAACATCGCGTAGCGTGGTTTGGGGGTATTCTATGGCTGGAGAGTCCGCGTCCAGCCACTCGTAGTCGGTGGGTAGCCGTTTGTACATGTGAGTCTGGAATAGGTCAGCTTGGAAAGACTTTGTGACATTAGGTGGCGAGATAGCAGTTCGGTCTGGAGCAGGTTTTTGCTCTAGTGGAAGTGGATTGTTAGTTGTTGCCGCCCCTTCGCCCTGTGCTTCAAGCAAGCTTGCAAGTCCCTGAGCGCTTTTTTCTGTGGTGTTGGTCCAGGTTAAATAGAGCGAGTCTTTCGCACGCGTGGATGCGACGTAAAGAAGACGTTTTTCTTCAGCCTTAGACTTTGCGCGATTTTCAAAGCTTAGCCAGTCGTGAATCGAATCTCCACGTACGCCCATTAGCAGACCAGCTTTGCTCTGCTCCATTGAGATTAGCGAGGGATCGTCTGGTCGTGTTCTATGATTCAGTGAGGGAACAAAAACGTGTTCGAACTCTAGCCCCTTGGATTTGTGGATCGTCATGATTTTGATGTTGGACGTGTTGTTGTCCGGTGCAAAAAGATTGGCTAGGTGGTAGGCGAGATCATCGAGATCGATCAGGCCACGACCGTACGGCTCCAATAGATCAAAGTACGCATCTGCCTGAGGCCACGTACCTGTAGGGTATGCCGCACCACCCCCGATGCGTAGCCAATAGCCTTCCAGCACCTCCCGGATAGGTCGCTGGTACAGTACTGATGCCGCCCATTCTTGCGCCTTACGAAGGCGTGTCAGGCGAATGTCATCGGCGCAGCTCTCTGGGTGTTCGTTTAGAGTGGTGAGTTCACGTAGTGTGAGGCCAAACAGGGGACTTCGTAACAAAGAGTAGTAGGCCAGTTTGTCGGATGGATGCACTAATGTCATTAGGCAACTGTGTAGATCTTGGACAATAGGAAGCGTCGAGAGAAGATCGATGTCTGAGGCTTGCCAGTCCAAGTTGTTGGTGCGGAGCTTGTCCAATAAGGCGCGGATATGCCCTCGGGCACGACAAAGAATGGCTATATCTGCCATTGGCGTGTTTTTACGCAAACGCTTAATTTCAGCAATGATAAAATCGGTCTCGGCCTGCTCGCTGGTGAAAGCCTCGCATCTGACCATGCCTGCCGTGCCGTCTTTGATCGGGACAGCGCTGGTGTAAGTAATGTCTCTTTGATTCTCTGCAAATAGCGTTTGAAAAAGGGTGTTGCACCAGTTCACTATCGTTGGCGCCGAACGAAAATTGGCCGTGAGTTGATGTAGTTTTGGCCGAAGCAGCTGTACGCCAGTACGTACAGTTTCTCCAAATATGCCAACGTCTGCGTTTCGGAATCGGTATATAGACTGCATAGGGTCACCGACTGCAAAGAAAGTGTCGCCTGATTCATCTGACCAGCCTTCACACAAGAGATTAAAAAAATCTAATTGCGAGCGTGAGGTGTCTTGGTACTCATCAATGAGTATGTGTTTGATCCGATAATCCAACAGTAGGGCAAGATCCGTCGGTGAGCCGTCGGGCTCCCTAAGCGCGCGCTGTGCAGACAACAAAAGTTCAACAAAGTCGACCTCTCGATGCTCCTTAAATAGGCGCTGCAATTCCGACGCAGCCAATGTTAGCACCACGCTGACATTGGCGAGTTGTTGCGTCTGGCTACTGTCTAATCGTTGCGGGATTCGCGCGCGCTTTTCGATAAGGCTGGCAAGGCCTCGTTCATGTAATGATCCGAGCCAGAGATTGAGTCTGCGGACCTCCGTAGCGTCACCGACGCCGTCTTTTGAGGTGAAGCGCCGCCGCAAGCTTTGAGCCTTAGTGAGTAGCCTGCCGACGCCAGAAAAAATTGCTTCGGGTTCAGTTGCAAATAGATCCAGGGTTGCAACGTCATCCTGATTAAGCGTTGCTGACAGAGTATGTTCGGTCTCGTGACGCAGGGTCGCCAGGGTGCGTTCTAGGATCTGTTTTAACTGCTCCGGCGCGATCATGATATTAGCGGCGATCTGAGTTGTAAGGCCTAGCCACTGGTCTCGGCGGGCAAGCATTGTCGAGAGGAGGCCCTGGGCCTTGCGTGCATCGTTATCTAGAAAGGCGAGGAACTCGGCAACAAGTGGCGCCGTGGTGGTTTCGCGAACGAGTTGCGCGATCACTCGGTATGCGGCTTCATCGTAATGCCTTGTCGCGTGCTCTCCAATTCCCATGCCTGCCAGCGTTGACTCGTCGCTGCTTTGGCTTGCGAGTTCTAAGGCGAAGCTATCTATGGTCTGAATTTTGAGTACGTTTGGGTTTTGAAAAATACCCCACTTAAGCTCGATATTTCTTTGTCTTACCGCACGACTTGTCGGTGAATCCTCACGAAGCATTGCAAGTACGCGTTGGCGCATCTCGGCCGCCGCTTTTTTAGTAAAGGTGATAGCGAGTACTTCTTGTGGGCGCGTAACCAAGTTGAGCAGGTGCACAAATCGGGTTGCAAGAAGCGTGGTTTTGCCGGAACCCGCAGGGGCTTGTACCAGACATGATGTGGGTTCCAGTGCTCCCTGCCGTGCCTGTGTATCTGGTAAATTCACGACGCTTGCTGTTCAGAAATACGACAGAGCGAGGCGAGGTGGCAGTAGTCGCATGCGCCACGAATTGGCTCAACAGCGGCAAAACCTTGCGCATAGTCCTGGGTAAGCCGGGTAAGTTCGTTTCGCCACAGCAGGTTTTGCTCAGCCCAACTTCGCTTCAGTGGAATATTAGTTGCGCCCCCTGGATCGGCTTCTGGATCGCAAATACCTGTGAAGCGAACTTTGTCCTTGTGTATAGAAGCATAGAATGCGCCATAGACCTCGGCGTCAACTTGACTATAGATCGGAAGCTGTGGGCGCTCGAGTGGTGATTCATCGAGACCTTTGATTGCAATGAGCCCTGTCTTGTAATCGATCACGATCAAACGCCCGCTGCTGCGAATTTTGTCGATGCGATCGGCTCGAATCGTTAACGTAAACTGCTCGAAGGTTATCTCATAGGTTGTCTCGAGCGCGTAAATTTCAAACTCTTCTCGCAGTTGCTCGACATTTAACCAAGCAAATACCAATGCACGAAGCCTGAGCCGTTCGTATTTAATGAATTCCGCGGGCAAGGTGAGTTCGAGTTTCTGAATAGCTTGTGTAATTACTAGATCGACATCACTGTCTGACAAGTTCGGCAGTGCGGTTGAATCTTTTGCGATGGTGAAAAGTGCGTGCAACACGTCGTGTAGCAAAATGCCTCTCGTAAGCGCATCTGGTAGGTCGGCGCTGTGCTCAACTCTAGGAACCTCTAACCGATGCACTGCATAAGCTCGGAATGGACAGGCCGCTTGATCTTCAACCAGGCGTACACCACCACGTATGTTTTGCTCATTGTCTAATGAGGCACCGTACTCGTCGGAATAGAGCTCAAGCTTAGTTTCGTGCGTCGGGAGCCAATACGGTACGTGATCGACGGTGCTGACAAACGCCGAGGTTTGTGTGAGCAAGGGACTGTGGCGACGCCCAGCATCATCCGTGCTGTGGACATAGCTCGCGTGTAAATTGTCGGCCTGACCCTGCCAGCGTCGCAATAGACGTGCCGAAAATTCTAGCTCGTCCTCCTGATCTGCTCGGGGGACACCAGAAGCTCGAGCAAGGGCACGCGGTATAAATGGAATAGCTGGATTGCGAGCTGGAAAATTCTCTTCATCCATGCCGCAAAGCCAAAGGTGATCAAAGGCAAGCCCATTTGCTTCAAGGCTACCAAGAACAACGAGGTTCGCTGGTGGACGTTCCGGTGCGAATAGTTTGCTGGTGAGAACGTAGTCGAGTCGTCGTCGTGCTGCGCTTGCTGAGATTGGTTCAGATGGAAGCGAGGAGTTCATAACGTCGATGATGGCGGTATGGGCTTGAAATTGCCGTGATCCCACGTCTGATAAGTTGGGCCACCCGCTCTGTTGCAATACGACTTGGAACTGTTGTACCCATTGATCGTAGGGCTGTAAGTTGGGAACTGGGTGCACCATTGAAGTGCCAATAGCGTGAGTTAACGGGTTATCTTTTAGATGTCTCTGGAACGTTGGAAAATCGAGGCGAGTCGGCAACCGGCGTGGCCATCGTTCTAACAGGACACCCAAACCAAAGTCGGGGAAGAAACCAGAGTTTGTGATCACGGCAAAATCCCGCCTGGTCGCACGGTCGAAAACGAGCTGTAGCAGATGAGTGGCCGCTTGCCAAACGGCCTGATCGGCGAGAGGTTCTCCGCCAGAAATGTCGAACTTGACGCTGTCACTTCCTGCATGTGTATCCAGCCTGATGCCGATCTCGCGAGCGACTAGCGCGTGATCATGTGCAACGCTTGGGACAATGATCCCGATGCGCAGGTTGGCGTCAGTATGGTGGAGATTATTGGCCCAAGCTGCAGCTTTGCGTAGCTCTTCATGTGGCGTCGCGGCAGCGTAGATTGGCACAGGCAGGTTGAGGGCTTCTGGTGGTCTGTCGATTAAATCTTGAGCCGCTGTCGCTTTTCTTAGTGAACGATCATGATGTAGCTGCAAGACCGGCATTGACTCAATTAAACCCCCAAAGTAGCGCATTTCTGAGTGGGACAACTGTTCGAGTAAAACAGTGATCAACGGTCGGTTTGGTAGCTTGCCAAATTGACTAAGATAAGCTGGGATCTGTTCTGCTAACAGTCGCGTCTCGCCGATACGCGCTAATACTTCTTGCGCCCAGTCAGCGTAAAACTCACCCGCGCGCTGGTGAGTCCGGATTTCATCCAACGAAAGTTCATATGCCAATGTTGTCTGCAGAGCATTTAGAAAGTTGCTCACCAGATGCGCTGGTGCCTCGGGGTGGACGTCGTATATCTGACCGATCAGCGCCTCTTGTGAGAGCAGGCGCGGATGTGCCCCGGGTTGATCAATTGCGAGCTCTTGATATTCACGAGTGAAATATTGGCGCAGACTCAGAATGTCTGGGGTTACCCAGGCGGCCGCGTCCTTCGCCTGATGAAAGAGTGCATAGCCGCGCCGATATTCACGGGCTAGACGCTCATTTGCCGTGACTAGTGTCGCGGCGCTGAGCTTGTCTACAAGGAGCTGATTGATATTGACGAAGGAACTTAACACGCGGTTATTGTAACTGAGGCTAAGCCTCTGTTCCCATCAAAGCGTGTGAGACCTGCTATGATCGCGCCTCAAAATTCTTGGTTTGAATTGCATACATGCCGAAAGTTGGATTAGTGAGTCTTGGCTGTCCGAAAGCGCTAGTGGATAGTGAACAGATCTCCACTCAATTGTTGGATCTGGGATACGAGGTAGAGGTCGGCGATGACAGTGATGTCTTGGTGGTTAATACCTGTGGTTTCATCGAATCCGCGAAAGAAGAAAGCCGTGAAGCGATTGCCGACGCGCTCGAGCAGGGAAAGAAGGTCGTGGTGACCGGTTGTATGGGTGAAGCAAAGGGCGAACTTGCTAATGCGTTCCCACAACTAGAATTCATTAGTGGTCCGGCGGAAGTTGCTCCAGTCATCTCGGCTGTCAAAGAGTATTTACCGATGGCGACTGTTCCGGTGTTACGGGACGCCGGTTTACCGGGAGAGGCTCGGGCCAGGCTGACAGCCGATCACTTTGCTTATCTCAAAATTTCTGAGGGGTGCAACCATAAATGCAGCTTCTGCATCATCCCGTCCATGCGTGGAAAACTCAGAAGTCGAGAACTGCTTAATGTGATTCAAGAGGCTGAGGGATTGGTCGCAGATGGTGCTCAGGAGCTAGCGCTGATCGCCCAGGACTTGAGCGCCTACGGTGCCGATTTAAGGTATCGGCAAGCGCACTTTGCGGGACAAGATTACAAAACGAATCTAAAATCGCTGTGCGAAATACTGGGTGGCATCGCGCCGTGGGTCCGTTTGCACTATGTGTATCCCTACCCGCATGTTGATGAGATTATTCCACTCATGCGTGATGGCGTGGTTTTGCCTTATCTCGATGTGCCGCTGCAGCATGCCTCACCGACGGTACTGAAAGCGATGCGTCGCCCGGCGGCGGCAGAAAAAGCCCTAGAACGGATTCATGCTTGGCGTGACATCTGCCCCGAGTTGGCTATCCGATCGACTTTTATTGTGGGATTTCCGGGAGAGACGGATGAAGACGTCGGACAATTGCTGGACTTTCTCGAGGCGGCCGAACTCGATCGAGCAGGTTGTTTTACTTATTCGGCAGTCGACGGTGCCAAAGCAAATTTGCTCGAAGGACACATTGATAAGGCAGAAAAGCTTGATCGACAAGAGCGAGTGTATGAAATTCAGGCAGAAATCAGTGCACGGCGCCTGCAGCGCCACGTTGGGCAACGTCTCCGTGTCCTGGTCGATGGGTGGGAGGAAGGCGATCCGAAGCAGGGTGACGTTCACCTTGTCGGTCGGTCAATGTTTGATGCGCCAGAAATCGATGGCGTTGTTCGCCTGACTGTTGAGGGTGCGCCACCGGGGATCGGTGAATTTGTTTGGGCAGACATTATAGGCAGCGATCATTACGATCTGTATGGCCATGTTGTCGGAGAAGAAATTCGTATCGGCTAATCGTGCTCTAAACTGTTAAAATCTAGTCGTGTGTGCTGCTAAAATAGGCAGCCTCAACTCCTACACTTTAGTAGCAACTCATGGGATGAAGATATGTGGTATCTGATCGAGGACTTTTTTGATCAAAGTTGGTTCATGAAGGCCATTCTTGGTTTGGGCTGGCTCTGCGTGACCATCATGCTTGCGAGCTTTGGTGCCCCTCTACTTGGCCTTTAACTAGTGTGGCTTTCTTCCCTTAGCGATGATCAACGTCTGGCGCTGATGCGCTTGGCGCACAATATTGTGGTATCCGATGGACTACTCGATCCAAATGAAGAGGGCATGCTTAACGAGTTTCGTCGCGAGATGGATCTCGCCAATAGCGACGTCGAATACCTTGAACTTGAAGGCATCGAGCATGTATTTGAGGAGCGTAGTACCCGTATAATTGCGATTTTGAACCTTTTGAAACTGTCTTACGCAGACGGAGCGTTTGAAATCGAAGAAGAATGTCTGCTGAAAGAGATCTGCCGAGCATTTAAAGTCGATGACGATGAATTTCTGTTGCTGGATAATTGGGTGCGACGATTAAATACGCTTGAAGAAGAAGCCCGAGCCTTGATGGCTTAGGCGCGAAGGTTTGTTTACCGCTCGCTGCTAGACGCTTGCTGTAATTCTTGTTCTAACTCTCCGAGGCGTGCTTCGACATTCGCCTTTTCGTCTTGCAATTCGGAGCCCGTGCGAAATTGTATTCCGCAGCGAAACCCATCAGATTGGCCGGTACAGTTGTGAACGATGCCAACAACGTTGTCGAGATGCTGCTTTTGTCCAGTTATAGACAAATACACCGTTGTGTCTTTAGGGAGTGGCTGGTCTATCAAGATCCCTATGCCGTGTCGTGAAAAATCCACAGCAATGCCTTGCAGACGGGTCAGGCGACCTTTCCGTCGTGCGCTGACCAACAGTCCCGTGGCTATCTCACGGACATGTTCCCTGCGCTCGGAATGCGATTTGCTTGGCATATAGGTAGCGTACTCTATGGTCGCTAAATTAGTTGTGAACGCGTTAGCAGATCGATCTAAAACAACATCCGTTAGGCATGCAGGCCAGATTTGGGTGGCCTAGACTTTGTGAGGTGTCTTGTGCATACAACTGTCGTGCAAAGGACTATCATGCATTCTCAAGTGCACGTTATGTTATCTACTTGAATCAAACCGAACTCCAAAATTGGCTAGACAAACTCAGGGTTGAGCACCGTGACTTGGATGTGGTTATCAAACACCTACAAGACAGCCATCATCATGACAATATGCGCATTCAGCGTCTGAAGCGTCGGAAGCTGAAGCTGAAAGATATGATCACGCGTCTTGAAAGCGGCCTGATTCCAGATCTTGATGCCTGATCATGCCTAAATCACTGACGATTGCTATTTCATCAACTGCACTCTTCGATCTGGATGAGTCGGATGAGATTTACAGGGAAGAAGGTTTAGAAGCGTATAGGCAATATCAAATTGATCAGGAAGATCGCATCCTGAAGCCTGGCGAGGGCTACACGCTTGTTAAAAAATTACTAAATATCAACAAGATACTATCTACGCCTCGCGTGGAAGTTATATTATTGTCAAGGAATTCTGCGGACACTGGCCTGCGCGTTTTCAATTCTATTCGGGATTTTGACCTCGATATCACCAGGGCCGCCTTTTGTGGTGGCGAGTCCCCCTATCGGTATATCAAGGCGTTCGATTGTGACCTCTTTCTGTCCACCGATGCAGAAGACGTCCGCTTGGCGCTTGATCAGAACGTTGCAGCGGCGATGTTGTTTGGTCGGCGGCAAAACGCGCAGATCGAGGATTTTCTTGATGATCCACTGAGACTTGCCTTTGATGGTGATTCGGTTCTTTTTTCCGATGAGGCAGAACGGGTGTTCCAAACCGAAGGGCTCGATGCGTTTAGCGCATCGGAAAGCCAACAAGCACAAACACCCCTCCACGGCGGACCATTTAAGTCTTTTCTTGCGGCTTTGCATGAGCTGCAAAAGGAATTTCCGGAGGGTGAGAGCCCACTTCGTACGGCGTTGGTTACAGCACGCGGGGCCCCGGCCCACGAGCGGGTCATTCGCACGCTTCGTGCCTGGGATATCCGGCTGGATGAAAGCCTTTTTCTTGGCGGCATTGACAAGACGGAATTCTTGCGAGCGTTTGAGGC
>JAQWQN010000122.1 GCA_029244465.1 Pseudomonadales bacterium | reverse complement strand
TACTTACAGTTTACAGACCAAAATCTACCTAGAATTGCTTCCGGGAAGATTTTCAAACGTCAATTACGAGACGAGACCGTCGCTGCGCTCGCGGACACTGCGGCCGGATAGCAGCCAATCAACAAACGCCTCATCACGATTGGCGACTTGATTGCTACCTTTGATTGCTACCTTTGATTGCTACCTTTGATTGCTATCTAAGGCTGACAGAACCGAGCCGCGCGAGACGTCTTCAGTCAACGTGGGTCGCGACGACCCCAGGAGGCCAACCGTCATATTGCGGCAAACCATCTTCAATTCTATACCAAGCAACTTTGTCCCTGACAAATATGTGAGCGGTGACTTCAACTGGTGTGTCCTTTTCACATAAACCAGCAGGCACCGCGACTGAATCATCTGCTATTTGGCCATGTACCAAAACGTGGCTACCGCAGTCTTCACAGAACGCTCGTCGACCTTCAGTTGACGCGCTAAAAACTTTCAACTTGCCCTTAATCAGCCTGAACTGTTCGCTGCGCATCGCAATGTGCGTGGAATAGGCACCACCATGCGCGCGACGACACAGACTACAGTAGCAATTCACCGCCGAGAGATAGCCTCGCTCAAACTCAAACTGTATCGACCCACACAGACATGAGCCCCGGTGTCGACTCATGCCCCGTCAACCATGCGACCGCGATCCGTCGTCCGGACCGAGGGGATAAACCACACACTCAAAAGCGTCAACGCGATGAAAATCGACCCACTGACAACCAATGCGGTACCGACGTCATAATTTTCTGCGATCCAACTGATCGGAAACACCCCGAGCGGCATCAAACCGTGACTCATCATATCTATACTCATGACGCGCCCTCGCATGTGGTTGTCCACCTGCATTTGCATCATCCCGCGGTTCATCGACATGTTCCAACTACTGAACCAACCAACGGCCGCAATCATGGCTACCGCCAGCACATAGCTCTCAGACATGCCAAATGCTGAAGTCACGGCACCCCAGCCTACACAGGTAATGATCAACCAGGCCCCTTTACGTTTAAGGTCACCCATCGTCGCCATCATGAACGAACCAATAATGGCGCCAACCCCCATTGAGGAGACCAAAAAGCCAAGATCATCGGCGTGACCACCCAATATTTCCTCATTGAAGGCAGGTAGCAAGGTGTTTAGCGGCATACCGAAAAGAAATGGGATGATCGACAACACAATCAAGCCGAATACCGGCGGATTGGCTAACACATAGGTGACGCCTTCTCGCATGTCTTCCCAAGCGCTTCCCTTTGAGTCCCGCTTTACCCGACCACTTTTATCGATCAGCAACATCGTGGCAGCTGATATAAAATAAAGCGCGGCAATGACAACGTAGACGATGCCGACGCCATAGTGCGACGTCTTGTCCCCCTCGGCGATAAGAGCAATCAATAACCCAGCAAACGCCGGACCAATAATGCGCGCTAAATTCCAGCCAGCCGTATTAAGTCCCATAGCCGCAAACACGAGTTTCTCTTCAATCAACTCTGGGACAAACGCCTGCCTGGCAGGCATAGACAGCGCCAATATAGTGCCGTTAAAAAATCCGAAGTAAATAAAATCCCAGAAGGCTACCTGTTCAGAAAAAATGATGACGGCCATAATCAGGGTCGCCAGGCAATTTAGTGCCTGCGCCCAAACGATAACTTTTTTCTTTTGCAAACGATCTGCGAGCACACCGCCATACAGCGAAAATAAGACCGTGGGCAGCATGAAGGACATGGTCACCCAAGCCAAGTCAATTGCCGATGAGGTGAGTGTATAGACTAACCAGCCGCGCGCGATGATTTGCATATTCATCGCGAAAGACGAGCCAAGGGAGCCTATCCACAGCCAAACAAAATTTCGGACCAGCAGGACTTGCTGGACATCTCGTGATGCCAAAGGAATTCCTTAGAGAAGTTGGTCAGTATAGTCCAACTAGCCTCTCAACTGAACTCGCCCCCAACTATATCTTTAAGCCGTGTAGATTTTACCGTCTAATAGTCCAGTCGATAGGAATCACCGTCTGTCACAATATGTCCAGCGGTGGGCCCAGCAAAGTGCGTACCAATGATGAGTACAGGCCTATTGGCAAACTCATCAACGAATGTCTGACGGGTATCGGCGGCCTTTGCCCCGTGCCAGTCTGCAGTGCTCGACCAATGCGGGTGCTTAATCTGGCAAGGATGATGAATCATGTCACCCGTAATCACCGCCTCCTCACCTCTCGATTTGATATGAACGCTGACATGACCTGGTGTATGTCCAGGCGTCGGTTTGAGACTAACCTCATCGGTCACAACATGGTTTTGGCCAACCAAGACGGCTTTGCCCGCATCAAAAATTGGTTGCACCGAGTCTTCAATGACCGGGCCGTATTCCTGTTCCTCAACCCGCCAATGATCCCACTCCTCTTGAGCAAACAAATAGTCCGCATTGTCGAACGTTGGCATCCAGTGCCCATCGATCAGGCGGGTATTCCAACCGACATGATCGACATGCATGTGCGTGCATAACACTGTGTCGATGCGATCAGTGGCAAAGCCTTGCGCAGCAAACTTCTCCAAAAAATCTCCCTGCATATGATTCCAGCGGGGATAGTTACGCGCTTTATCATTTCCGACACAGGTGTCGACCATAATCGTTTGGCCCTGACTCTCAAGAATCAACGAATGCATACTGAGAACAAGGCGGCCGCTGTCGTCTGTAAACGGGCCCATCCACGGAATCGCATTGAGCACTTCCGGCGTGGCTTGCGGTAGCAAGTGGGGCCCTAAAGACGCAGTCGTGAGCTCAACTATTTGTGTGACTGTGACGTCGCCAACCTGCCATCTATGCATAACACTCCCCTCATCGCGAATAAACATCGAGCGTTGCAAATTCTGGCAGTGTGGTCAAACTTCGACGTATACGAAAAACCACCACTCGGGGAAAAACATGGATTACGAAAATATCGGCATTGAGGTCAACAACAAGGTCGCAGTCGTTGAAATTCAGAAGGGACCGAATAATTTTTTCGATACAGATCTAATCAACAATCTGGCCGACATTTTCGAAAGCTTTGACGCTGGAGATGAAGCACGGGCGATTGTCCTGTGCTCCGAAGGTAAGCACTTCTGCGCCGGCAACGACTTTTCCAGCAGCAGTCGTAACGAAGAGCGCGCCGACCGCGAGCCCGGCACTCCAAATCCACTATACGCGGCAGCTACTCGCCTGTTCGCCACCAAAACCCCGATCATCGGCGCCATCCAAGGCGCCGCAGTTGGCGGAGGCTTTGGCCTCGCCGTCATGCCAGACTTTCGCGTGGCGTCTCCCGAATCCCGCTTCACCGCTAATTTCGTCAAACTCGGTTTTCACCCTGGGTTTGGCCTAACGCACACGCTCGCAAGAATTATCGGTCATCAACAAGCCCATCTCATGTTTTTGACTGGACGTCGCATCGGTGGAGAAGAAGCTCACAAGATCGGCTTGGTTGACGTCTTAACAGACAAACAGTCGCTACGAGATGAAGCCATCAAACTTGCTGCTGAAATCGCAGAAAATGCACCATTAGCGGTACAGTCTGTGCGAGCCACGATGCGCGTAGGTCTATCAGATGCCGTATTGGCGCAAACAAATCATGAGAACGCCGAGCAATTTCGCCTGCAACAAACGGAAGACTTCAAAGAGGGCATCAAGTCCGTCGCAGAGCGTCGATCCGGAAATTTCCAAGGTCGCTAACTTTCTCGCGGACGTCTGCCCCTGCCCCAAGGCATTCTAAGGCGCACCCGCCAGGACATCGTTTTGGGTATCGCTCGATCGGGCATCGAGCGATGCCCTGATCTTCGCATACGCTGCCTCATCCAATTCAAACTTACTGAATAGATAAGCACCGATGGCATAGCAGACCAACGGAAACAACCCGTACAGAGTCACCATTGTCAATTTGACCTCCATCGTCTGCTCCACGTTAGGCTCAAAACCCGACCATTGCAGTGCAAACCCAGTCATCAACAACATCAGCCCCGTAGCACCTTTGTAGACGAAGTTCCAAGCCGCAAAGTACGCGCCTTCTTTTCGCTCACCCGTTTGGTACTCATCAAAGTCTATAACATCACCTTGCACCGAAGGTCCTATGGTGCCGCCACAGCCGTTAGCAAGGCCCGCAAAAAATGCCATAGCTATAATCCATACGAGACGCATAGTTTCGCTTTCCATAAAAGGCAGCAAGAACATCGCACCGAATGATGTACCTGTCAGCAACATACCGCCCATCCACACTCTGATTTTGCCGAAACGTCTAGACAGCGGCAGCCACAACGGCACCGACGCGCTGGAAGGCAGCATGTAGGCAAAGATGATCACCGCCGCCCACGCTGGTTTACCGACAACATATTGCGTGACATAGAGAGTCAACGCTGCGATCGCGGCCGAACCAACATGTTCGATAAACGTGACGACAATCAGAAGGCGTGCGTGTCGGTTTTGCCAGACATCCCTAAACGCCTTCAACGGTGAACTAGCGGCACGTCCTTGAAACTCTGGTCGTTCGCGAAGTTTGACTGAGGCATAGATGACTAACCCAAACATCACCAGAACAGCAAGTAGCGCGAGTTGGCCTGCCAATGAACGGACATCCCCACCTTCGATCTCGCGCGTGATCAAGAACTGTAGACTCACCAGCGAAAGTATCGAGCCAAAGATATAGGCAGCATGGCGCGCGCCAAAGAGCCGACTCCGTTCATGATAATCCGTTGATAGCTCAGCACCAAGCGACAAGTGTGGAACAAAAAAGATGGTCATTGCCGAATAGAACCCAATAATCGCAACGCCCATCCATATTGCGAGAGCATCCCCGGTTAAGCTTAATGGCGGAGCAAACACCATGTAGAAACCTATCGCTATCGGTACGGAACTTGCCAATATCCAGGTTCGACGCCGGCCTAGTTTCGACGTGGTCTTGTCACTGAGATAGCCCACCAGAGGATCTGAAATCGCATCCCATATACGGGACAAGCTGTAGATCACACCCATGATCGCAGGCGCAATCAGCAATACGTCGGTCGCAAACTTCATCACATACAGACTAAGTATGAGATACATATAACCGGCGCCAGTTGCTGGTGCGCCGTAGGCGACGACGGTACGCCATGGCACTCGCGTGGAGTCAGTCATCTAGATCCATCTATGCATTTTTTATCGTCAGGCCACCATCTACTGGCAAATGCGTTCCGGTCATGAAGCTCGATGCCGGCAAACAGAAGTTTAACGTACCGTGCGCAACTTCTTCTGGATCGGCATACCTTTTAAGCGCTACTCTTCGACGTGCGTAAATTTGTTTGTTTTCTTCTGGAATCGCATTCGTCATACCCGTGCGAATTGGGCCAGGACAAATACAATTTACCGTTATGCCCTCGGGCCCGAGTTCCACCGCCAACGATCGAGTCAAACCAATCACACCCGTCTTGGCAGCCGTGTATGGGCTACCCCCCCTCGTCGCACCAAGACCTTCAGTGGAGGCAATGTTAACAATACGTGGGTTCTGTGATGCGCGCAGATGCGGCAAACAAGCACGTATCGTGCGAATGTGCGCTGTGATTAAAATATCGAAAGACTTAGACCATGCGGCTTCATAGTCATCGTCATCGATCGGCGCAGGTATGGATATTCCCGCGTTATTAACCAGCATGTCCAACCCGCCGAAGTGTGCTGCCGCCGCATCTATGGTTTGCTTGATTGCCTCTCCATCAGAGAGATCGAGGGTCCAGCCCCGTACCGCACAGCCCTCTGCCTCGATCTCGCTGACAACGCGCTGTAACCCTTCCGCGTTTACATCAACGAGCGCAACTTTGGCGCCTTCGCTGGCAAACAATTTGGCGGTCGCCTCGCCCATGCCGCTCGCAGCGCCCGTGATAAATGCAACGTAACCCTCAACGGATCGACTGAGCTTCGTCAGTGCCATGCCCTTTCCCCATACAACTTGTGTCAGCTCGACTCTAGGTGCAGGCTTAAATGAATGCAAACGCTACCGGTTAAGCGACGCTTCAAATTTTAACTCAACATCACCTAGCAACATTACTTCTTGGCTCTGGTTGGGGCCCACTTCAAAGCTAATGCCGACAATACCCTCGTGTTCTCCGTCCACAAACTCGATATAGGTACCATCTGCAAAGCTCATACGCCGATTCTGGTTAACCGGCACACCCAAAATCTCAGACCATCGGGCGGCGATGGTCTGTACTTCAGGCGAACCAACCGCACACCCTACGATCCGCAGGGCTGATGTTGCTTGCTGCGAACGCCAATTTGGTCCAGCCCAAACCCATTCTCGCGCCGGTCGCATTTCGTCGAAGGAGACGATCGCGCCGCGCATATCCTTCGGGTGTACGTGACAAGCGCTCACCTCCTCACGATCAACCTGCCATACGCGGCGACACTGTTTCTGATCCAGAGTGGTATCGAACGCAGCAAAGTTATCAACTTGGAAAAGCGCCATGTAGCCACAGACCGGTACCCCACGACGCGCCAAGGTCCGACCAGCAGCCGTGTTTTCCCGTAATGGCGCCACCACTTCCAAAAATGTATCACCTATCGCCATCACGGAATTTTCCAGCCCAAATTCTCCAACACCTGGATCTGCAAAATCCGCTTCTATTCCCAGCCGCCGAAATAGCTGTTCTCTTACCGGTGCCAACGCCTCCGCTGCCACCGCGACTTGTCTCAATTTCATCTAGTAACTCCTCCATCTGGTACCTCCTCGCGACCCTAGGGATCCTGCCACGCACGCGTCACTTGGTCCAATTCATCATCGTCGGTTGAGCATCCTCAACAATCCCAGGTCCTCGACTGAGATCGGCAGGCGACACTGATCGACGAAATCTTAGCTCACCCGGATGCGGACAAAATTGGCGCGCGGCATGACAAGGACATCACACCCCAACAATCAAGACGCTCACGCGCCAAGACAAGGGTCACTCGCACCTGTCCAACGACAGGTCTACTTCGTACAGCCAGGCTCTCATGCGCAAAAAAACCTCCGTCGAACCGTCCTCTCTATCCAATGATCTAACCCGAGAATTACTTTTTCGTCTCGCTGCAAACGGTTAGGATGGCCTCCGCTTAAGGGGAAATCATGATTAACTTAGAAAAACACGAAGAAGTCTTCACGCTCACCATGGACGCAGGAGAGAATCGCTGGAACACCACATTCGTCCGAGAGATCGCGAAAGCTCTGGACGAGGTTGAGGCTTCAGAGGGACCAGCCGCACTGATAACGACAAGTTCAAGCGACAAGTTCTACTCTAATGGTCTCGACCTGGCATGGGTCCAAGCACCCGATGAACATCCGGAGGCTGGCGATCGCGTCGCCTTTGGCGACGAGTTCATGAAGGTCATGTCGCGACTCATAACTTTCCCTGTGCCAACCATTGCGGCGATCAATGGCCACGCCTTTGGCGCTGGGTTCATGGCCACACTCTGTCATGACGTGCGCGTCATGCGATCGGACAGAGGCTTCATTTGCGCTAACGAAATGCAGCTAGGCATGCGTATTCCTGCACCGGAGCTTGCCCTTTTCAAACACAAGCTACCGGCCAACACTTTTTTTGAGACTGTGCAACTCGCTAAACGCTGGACTGGACCGACCGCGTTAGACGCTGGCATCGTACAAGGCATTGCGGATACCGACAGCTTGCTCGATCTGGCGCAAAACAAAGCCAGAGAATTAGCGCCTCTTGCAGCCAATCGAGCGAACTATGCGGGTCAGAAGGAATCTATGTTTGGCGAGAATGCAGCCATAAAAGGTCCGCACGGAGCGGCCTATATGCTGCGCAATCTCGACCAATACAGCCACTGAAGCTTTTGTCCTGGCGAGAGCTTGGGCGGATGATTTTGGTGAGTGGGTGGCGCTTAGGAATCGGACCGCGGCGGCTCTGTATAGACATCATTTTGTATGATGCCAGCCGCAATTTGAAGACCCGCTAAGCGCTGCACATTGGCGATTAAAGGTCGGTGCTGCAGGCCGTTACAAAGGGGCCTCAAAACGGCAAAGTCACCTAAAAGGGCTAAGATGGATCTGTGTAAAATTTTGCCGCGTTGCACCATCAGGATGAACGTATGAGTGCCTTTTTCGGCCCCGTCATTCAGCAAGGCTACGTGGTTCCCGATGTCGAGGTCGCGATGCAGCACTGGCTCGCCCGCGGCGTTGGACCCTTCGTATTTGTCGACATCAATGATTTCCCAGGAATTTACGATGACCAACCAATACTGGCTAAAATGCAAGCCGGATTCGCTTACTCCGGCGACCAACAAATCGAAGTGATTACTCCGTCTCCTGATCATCCATCCATCTACCAAGACTACCTCACTGAATCGCCCTGCGGGGGTCTGCAGCATCTGGCTTACTGGGTGAATAGCGTCGATGAAAAATTGGCAGAACTTAGTAACCAACATATTCGCCACAAGGTTTGGCAGCGCTATGGCGAACCACCAGACTATCAAGCCCACGCTTATCTAGATCTTATCGATTACCCGGGCATAATGATCCAGCTAATGGCGCGGAGCGATTTCTACGATTTACTCTTTGGGCTGCTGCAGGAGGCCGCACAATCTTGGGACGGCAAAACCGCGCCGATTCGACTTCTCGATGCAGCAAATACCCGGCTGGTGACGAGAGAGTAGATTTCGAACACAGATTCAACTAGGCACAGAAACCAATACTCGCCATGCAATTTTCTAACAACGGTGATATCAGATGGTATCGCTCACCCATCGACAAACTTAAGCTTAACCGGCTCATGCAACGCAACAACTTAAAAGGTTGGCGACAAACTCTCCTGCACCTTGGCTGGTTCGCAACAACGGCAACCATCGCGCTATCCGTCTTCAATCTGATCAACGTATCGAACGCTATCTGGAGTGTGCCACTACTGATGGCAGCACTTTTCCTTCATGGCACGATGGGGCCCTTTATGGGACTTATTGCTGTGCATGAACTGCAGCACCGAACCGTCTTCAAGTCCCGTAAGCTCAACGAATTTTTCGAGCGCATTTACGCGTTCATCAGTTGGTCTGACTACATTTGGTATCAACAGAGTCACACGTTGCACCACATGGCCACCTGCCACGCCGCACACGACGGAGAAGTGATTATGCCGGTAAGGTTTAGCTTGCGTCGCGTCAGAACGTGGCTAGGTTTGTTGGCCTGGGATCCGAGCGTCACGCTTAATCGCTGGCAGCTCACGTGGCGACACGCGCGCGGCGACATTCGCGGTGACTGGTACAATCACGTACTCCCAGCCACCGCGAACAAACTTAGGCGACGTCACCGCAATTGGGCACGCATACTGCTCATCGGACATGGCTCTTTAGCCCTGCTCTTTATCCTTACCGGGAATTGGTTCTTGCTCGTCGTCTTCACAATCGGCACCCAGTACTGTAGCTGGCTAGGTTTTCTCTGTGGCATTACGCAACACTATGGTTTGAATCCCGACCTTCCCGATTTTCGACAAAACACCCGCACTTTCACCTGCTCGTGGTTACCTGCCTTCTACTATTGGAATATGCAGTACCATCTCGAGCACCACATGTACCCAGCCGTGCCCTGTTACAATTTGGCAAAGCTCAGATCCGCAATCAAAGACGATCTCCCTATCGCCACACACGGGCTAGCAGCCACATGGCGAGAGATATTGAGCATAAAAGAGAAATCCATGGCAGACCCAAGCTATCGCTTCAGCCCGAGTTTTCCCGCCAGTGCAAAACAAATATAATTACGTTTCTTCCGTCGCGTTATCTATATTGTTAGTACTTCTCGAGAGCAGAAGTTACGCTGCCACAACAACGGGCGCCCTAGGTTGTTTGCGTTTTTCCAACCCGAACCGTCATCCCTCTCAATTCATCATTAATTATTGCAAGCGCACAGTCTTCCTCGCCGTTGTCGAATACGTTCCGGAAACCACGCAGAAACACTGCGCTGTTTATGGCTTACAAGGCAATAAATACGCTAAGCGCTACGCACCGGGTGAATTCTATGAACGGAATACATTGAACGCCTCATACAGCGCCGATCGCGCACTTCAGTACTGCCGCCTCTCAGGTTTTGAGCTGACCGGAGATGGGCTCGGCGACTTCGTCCACTTTCAAAAACGGAAAAACAAACCCAAGTAAAAGTGTCGGTCTCCCAACCATCTCCGCGGTCCGAAACACACGCAAAACTTCAACCATCACTTCGTTCGTTTGCAGTGTCGTCAACTCGGAACCATGCCTAATCCGACTAAGCCGCGTTATCCTGATTGTCCTCGCCATGCACGTCGTATGCGCGAGCATCGTGGACAGGGCGTGATACTCTTTCCAACGGAAAAAGTCATGGTGGTTCACCTAGGTTGCAAGACAAGAGCATACCCAGCCAACACAAACGCTGCGCAGCTTCTCG
>JAQWQN010000111.1 GCA_029244465.1 Pseudomonadales bacterium | reverse complement strand
CCTATGTCACGGGCGACAAAACCTTCTGTATCTATATTGCCGATGACGAAGGGCTAATCCAAGAACACGCCGAACGCAGTGGCTTTCCAGCAACCGACGTCACTGTCGTGACCGGTATGATCGATCCAGTGACGGCGGAAGCCAGTTAGTATAGGTCTCTGACGACTAGCTAAAGCTCTCGATCACCGCGGCGAACCTCAAAACGTCTTCCGGCGTTTTGATTGGAGAATACATGCCCGGTGTCGGTGCCACTGGCACCATAATTCGATTGACGCCAAGGTCGACGAGCTTCGGAATGTCATCAAGGCTCTCTGGAATGCTCGCGGTGATTTCGATATCTTTCGGATCCCGGTTGTTGGCACGAGCGGTCTCATGAACCGTTTGAATCAATTCTTGCGAAACGCCTCTTGCTGGAAAAAAACCATCGCCTAATCGACCTGCTCGACGTGCTGAGGCTGGGCTGTGCCCCCCGATGATGATCGGTACCGAACCATTTACCGGCTGCGGTCGACAGTAGGCTTCCTTAAAAGAGACGAAATCTCCTGAAAAGGTGGGCGCTTCTTGTTCCCATAAGGCGCGCAGTGCAAGAACATACTCGTCAGTTCTTTTCGCACGCGTGTCAAAGTCTGCACCGATGGCCTCGAACTCCTCACGCAACCAGCCTACCCCGATGCCCAGCAACATCCGCCCGTTAGACATATGATCCAACGTCGCAATCTGTTTCGCCGCTACAACCGGATTGTGCTGGGGTAGAATCAAAATCGCGGTACCTAACTTGATCGAGGTGGTCCGAGCCGCAAGAAATGACATCCAAATGAGCGGGTCCGGCAAAGGGATATCCACTCGCCCACCCGCCATTTTGCCATCCTCTGAATAAGGGTAGCGCGATGCGTGTCCTGCGGGCACGATCGTATGCTCTACCGTCCAAGCAGATTCAAACCCCGCATCCTCGCCGGCTTGAAGTAACTCAGTCGCCGCCGAAAGGTCCGTATAGCGTCCCGTATTGCAATATCTCAATCCAAATTTCATAGCGTCCTCCTGCTATCGAATGTAGCATCAAGCGTGAGGGGAAAGGGAAAAATATGAGCGATAACGCAAACGTCGAACCATCGGATGATTCAGTATTCGAACAGAAGAGTTACCAATGGTACGTCCTGACTGTCTTGACCATTGTTTATGTCTTTAACTTCATAGACCGCAATATTCTTGGCATTCTTGGTCAGTCGATCAAAGACGACCTTGGCATCAGCGATACCGCTTTCGGCTTCCTTGGGGGAATTGCATTCGCGATCTTTTACACCTTCATGGGCATACCCATAGCACGATTGGCAGACAGAAAGTCGCGCAAAGTTATTTTGAGCATTTGCTTGGCGATCTGGAGTGTGATGACCGCGCTGTGCGGAATAGCGCAATCATTCGCACACTTGGTCTTGTGCCGGATAGGAGTCGCTGTCGGTGAAGCAGGGGGCAGCCCGCCTTCCCATTCAATCATATCCGACCTCTTTCCTGAAAAGCGCCGCGGTACCGCGCTTGGCATCTACGCACTCGGCATCCCTATCGGCTCGGCCATCGGGTTTCTTGCTGGGGGTTGGATTAACGAAATTTTCGGTTGGCGCGAGGCTTTCCTCGTGGTCGGCATTCCGGGGTTATTTCTTGCCTTGCTGGTCTATGCCACAGTCAAAGAACCGCCGCGTGGTTTTTCCGAAGCGCAAAAACAGAAGGACGAAGATGCCCCACCGCTGAAGGAAGTGTTGCCCTATTTGTGGTCAAAGCGAAGTTTTCGCTACATGTCCATTGCTGGCGCACTACATGCATTTGTTGGTAATGGCGTTGGCTTATACATTCCGATGATGTTCGAAAGATCCCACGGACTTGGCACCGGCGAGATCGGCACGTGGCTATTCTTTCTCGGATTCTTCGGCATGATTGGCACGTTTGGTGCCGGCTGGCTTTGTGACAAGACCGGGCACACAGACAAACGTTGGTACTTGTGGATTCCTGGTGTTGCCACTCTTCTGCACGTCCCATTTGCAATATTTACCTATCTCTATCACGACCCACAAATTGCTTTAATTGTTTACGCAGGCGCATACGTTTTGGGGCATGCCTACCTTGCGCCGACGTTCGCGATGACCCAGGCTTTAGTCTCTGTGCGCATGCGCGCGCTCGCTGCCAGCATTCTGTTGTTTATTCTCAACATAATCGGCCTTGGCCTGGGTCCGCAGATCACGGGGATTTTGTCGGACGTTCTCTTTGAATTCACCGCACTTGGGCCCGATGCACTGCGCTGGGCTATGGTACTTGTGCTGACCTTCAACGTTATCTCAGCCGTGCTCTACATCGTCGCCGCCAAATTCTTACCGAACGACTTACCCGGCGCAAAAGCCAATGATGCGGCCGTCGCTTAAAGACTCCGCAAGCAGTATTCTCTAGCGCAGGAAAATTACGTATGCAGCAAGCAATGAAATTTAGTGGGATTGAACGGTTATGAGCGAAGCACAGCCAAGCAGGCGATATGCAAATTACGTGCTGTTCGTGTTGGTGCTTGTTTATATATTCAACTTCATCGACCGCAATATCCTTTCCATACTGGCCGAAGACATTAAGGCAGACTTAGGTATTGGCGATGCCGAAATTGGCTTTCTTTACGGCACGGTCTTTGCCGTTTTTTATGCAGTTTTCGGCATCCCGCTTGCGCGCTTCGCTGATGTCTGGAATCGCCGCAGTCTCGTTTCGATCGGCCTCGGATTCTGGAGTGTGATGACCGCTGCCTCCGGACTAGCAAGATCTTTTGGCGCCCTCGCGGCTTGCCGAATTGGCGTCGGGATTGGCGAAGCCAGCGCTTCTCCAGCGGCTTACTCCATGCTCTCTGACTACTACCCACCACGCCTTCGCGCGACAGTCATCGCAATCTACGCCGCCGGTGTCTATATCGGTGCCGGTATCGGTATTTTTCTTGGTGGTTACATCCTGGAATGGTGGGCTACGACCTACCCTACTGACGCCCCATATGGACTCAAGGGTTGGCAGGTTGCCTTTATGGCGGTCGGTCTTCCCGGCCTGCTCCTGGCCATTTGGGTGCGCACGCTACGCGAGCCTACGCGGGGCATTAGCGAAGGTCTGATCGCTGAAAAACACCCACATCCGTTTCGTCTCCTCGGCCAAGAATTACTCGCTGTTGTGCCACCATTTAACCTATTGGGGCTACGCTCACATCCTAAGGTGTTAACAACAAACCTGAAGCTCGCTTCACTGATCGCGCTATCCGCGTGGTTCTTGGTCTGGTTAACCGGCAGCGTCGCCCAATGGGTGACCACGGGCTTCGGTGTCTGGGTGACGGTTACCTGGGCACAATCGCTCAAAATCAGGGACCCTGCTACCTACGGCATGATGTTTGGCTCCAAGGCATTTATCTACACCATGTTGGGGTTTCCGATGACAGCCTTCATCGGCTACGGCGCCGGCTTCTGGATACCACCGCTTCTATTGCGAGTTCATGAGGTCGGGGTGGCTGAAGTGGGACTGTACATCGGCATAGGCGCCGCCCTAGGCGGATTTACCGGCATCACCCTCGGCGGGATGCTGGCCGACAAACTAAAACAGATGTTCCCAAGCGGTCGCATCGTGCTTGGTTATATCCTGATCGCTGGTAACGCCCCGCTGTTACTCTGGCTAATCTATGCAGAAACCCTGATGTCCGCTTACATCATCAATTTTTTCCTGACCGCATTCGCCGCATGCAGCGGTGGCGTGCCACCAAGTACTGCGAGTGATCTGGTTATGCCCAGAATGCGCGCCGTCGCTGGCGCTTACTTCATTCTCCTGAATACATTCATCGGCCTTGCGCTCGGGCCCTATGTGATCGGCGAGATTTCAGACCTATTTCATGCCGGTGGCATGGATGATGCCGCCTCGCTACGCACAGCCATCGCGATCGCGACACTCAGTCTAATTCCGGCCCTGATCTTTTTCGTCCTGGCACAGCGTCATATAGCGAAGGATGAAAGCACCCGCTTGGAACGCGCAAAGGCGCTTGGCGAACCTGTTGATGAGTTGACCACCACCAGTTCCACCTAGAACCAGCGTCCATGCGCGCCGGAGCTGGTGCCTGGCGGCGGCTATCGCTACCTACTCAGCAGGTCCATGGTCTGCTCCAAGGTCGCAGAGTGCCCATCCGCACCGGGCACGATTCTAAGTGTCAGGCCGTTGATACCGACGTCAGCGTAGGCTTGAAACCGGTCCCGCACCATTGCAGCGGTACCAATAGCCCCAAACTCAGTGACCATTGCGTCCGGCACGCGCTTTGCCGCTTCATCCCGCTTGCCCTTGAGCCACAAGTCCTGAATCGCCAATGCGTCATCCGTGTATCCAGCTCTCTTAAAGGCGTCATTGTAGAAATTAGTATTTGCCGAGCCCATAGCGCCCATCTGGAATGCGACACCGGGTCGCAACTTGTCAATGAGCCCCTCAACGTCGTCACCGATCGCAACCGTACATGCGGCATTAAGAAAAATATCGTGTAACGACTTTCCTGCGCTTTCCGCTCCGGCTCGAATATGAGCGAGGTGCGCTTCTGCATGATCTGGCGAAAACGACGTACCCAGCCAACCATCCGCAGCAGCACCCGTAAAATGCAGTGATTTAGGCGCCAAAGTTGCCAAGTAGATCGGAATATCTGCAGGTGGATGATCCAGTCGTAACGGCTTCCCCTCGCCGCCAGGACGCGGCAAATCGAAGTGTTCACCACTAAAAGCTAATTTTTCACCGGCAAACGCTTTTCGTAAAATTGCGACTGTCTCCTTCAACCGTCCTAACGGTTTTTTATAGGCGACGCCATGCAGCCCCTCGACAACCTGCGGGCCACTCACGCCCAAGCCCAATAAAAACCTGCCTTCCGATAGTTCATTCAAAGACAGTGCCGACATTGCGGTCATCGACGGCGTTCGTGCACTGATTTGCATGATCCCTGTGCCGAGTTTTATGCGTTCGGTCTTGGCCGCCAGATAAGCCAGTGACGTCACCGCATCTGACCCCCATGCCTCCGCCGACCAAACACTATCCACCCCTAAACGTTCCGCTGTTTGCACCAGACCAACTAACTCGCGCGCATTACTTCGCGCATATCCGCCAACTGCTATTGCCGCTTTTAGCATAAGACCCTCGAAACTTCATGATTGCTTGTTGCCCATAATCTTACCTCTAAAACCACAGTTGAGCCCGCCCCCCTTTTTTAGCCCTACCCATTTTTAACCCCTACCAGGGGAGAAATGGACAACAAAACCCACGTTCACTCGACAAAGTATCGGGCTTAGGTTTAAATATCGCAGACCTAAGGGGGGGCGCAAGCCTGAGACGCCGGTGGACAACAATTGTTGACCAACACATCGGTAAACCCTTCGAACCTGATCCGGCTAGTACCGGCGTAGGGATAGGTGATCCGTATCACTCCTTAGGCAAACTCGCGCTTGCTAAGGAGTCCGAATGCCCCGCTTACATAGCCTCACACTTGCCCTATTGGCTGTTCTCAATGTCGACGCCTATGCCGAACCCACTGAATCCAGGGCCACAACCTATCAAGAAGAAATCGTCGTCACCGCCGACTTTCGCGACACAACGGTGGCCAATCTTCCGGGCAGCGCCAGCGTTATAACGCCAAATACCGAAGGTAGCGTCGTCCATCATCTAGACGAAGTCCTCGGCCGAGCGCCGAATGTTAATTTCGCCAGTGGCGCTTCACGAGGACGCTTTATCCAGATTCGCGGCGTTGGCGAACGAGGCCAGTTCAGCGCACCACTCAACCCTTCCGTCGGATTAATCATCGACGGTGTCGATATGAGTGGGATCGGTACCGCAGCGACCCTCTTCGACATTCAGCAAGTCGAAGTACTCCGCGGTCCACAAGGCACCCTCTACGGTGCAAACGCCCTGGCTGGTCTAATCAACATTGTGACGCCAAGCCACACCGGCATACCAACCGCCAAACTTCGCTTGGATGCCGGCGATTACGGATCGTTCGGAACCGGCGGTATGGTTTCGGGACCTATTGGAGAAGCGTCAGGCTACCGTATCAGCGCGCAACGCTATCGCGACGACGGCTTTATAGAAAACAAGTTCCTGGGGCGAAAAAACACCAACAACCATGACGAATCGACCTATCGTGGAAAATTTTCTGTGCAGACAGACCGCTCTAGCTGGCGCCTAGTCCTGGGCCATGTCGATGTCGACAACGGTTTTGATGCCTTCTCTCTCGACAATGATCGCGATACGCTATCGGATGAACCTGGGATTGACCAACAAACGACAGGTTACGCTGGTCTTTCGGTCCACTGGGACTTATCTGCGGCAGTCAGACTCGAAACAAATCTCAGCGTGTCACAAACCGACGTAAACTACGGCTACGACGAAGACTGGACCTTTGCCGGTTTTGACGCCTTTGGCTATACCTCGACGGATCGATACGAACGTGAGCGGGACACCACGACCGCCGAAGCCCGGTTACTCTCCAAACCGGGTCAAGGCCTGCAAGACGGCACATGGGACTGGGTGGTAGGCGCCTACCTACTCCACCAAGACGTCAGGTTGGATCGCACTTATACCTTCGATTCTTCTTTTTCGAGCCGGTTCGATACTGAGCGATTTGCGCTTTATGGAGAACTTTCGCGGGTACTCGGCGAACGTTGGCGCCTGAGTTTTGGCGCCCGAGTCGAACAGCATAGCTCAGAATACCAAGACATACGGGGCGTCTCATACGAACCGGATGATGACCTGCTCGGAGGACGCATACTCCTCGAACGCAATCAAGATGATGGTAGCCTCCTTTACGGCAGCATTACCCAAGGCTATAAGTCTGGTGGTTTCAATATCGACGGTACCTTAGCCCCCGACCTTCGCGAATTCGACCCCGAGACATTATGGAACTTCGAACTCGGCTACAAAGCAAAATGGTTCAATGAGCGATTCAAAATCCGCACTGCTCTCTTCCGAATGCAGAGGGATGATATTCAAATCTCGACTTCCACTGAACGGCCCATCGCGGGAATGGCAGCGGTCGAGTTTATTGCCTATACAGGCAACGCAGCAGAAGGTTTCAACCAAGGTATCGAAGCGGAAGCCGAACTCGAAGCCACCGATTCGTTAACTTTTTTTGCCAATCTCGGCATCCTAGACACCGAGTATGAAGACTATACCGACAACAGCGGCCGTGACCTAGACGGACGCGAGCAAGCACATGCTCCCAGTTATCAGTATTTCGCTGGCGCTACCTTTCGTCTAACAAAAGCCTGGACGGCAAAAATTGAAATCGAAGGCAAAGACGCGTATTTCTTCTCAGCCAGCCATGGTTCTAAAAGTGATGCCTACAAACTTGTTAACACATCACTAACGTACACGGGCAACCGCTGGCTGGCTCGCATTTGGGCACGCAACATTACCGATGAGGACTACTTTGTACGCGGATTCTTTTTTGGCAATGACCCGCGCGACGATTACACGCCCAGATCTTTTACGCAACTCGGAGAACCAGCGAGGTTTGGCGTGAGCGTGGAACTGCAGCTGTAGATTTAAGCCTAGTTGTCCGAACTAGGCGCTCTCGCATCAGAATGCGAAGACGTTGCAGACCTGACCCTTCCCAGTTCTGCAACACTTTATCCTGAATCCAACGTGCGACACATGCTTGCAGATAGCTGCGGCTAGAGTCAATTCGAAGCGCCAGACGTAGATCTAATCGACCACATCAGCGCAGCACGGCATAGCGCGCACCACGTAGTGCACTCCGCAGCTATGACAGGGTCTGAGCTTGCTCAAATCAATGATCATTGCAAGTTTACACTTGCGCGAAAAAAGTCATAAAGGCACAAAACCCTGGTGTCGAAGCGGGTTAGTTTTAGCACTGCTTGAACGAAGCTCACAAAACCACCGCTGATAAGATCAAGCACCCTAAAAGCGTCCAAGTCTTGTATTTGCGAAGACTGAAGCCACGTTCCTTCGGCTAAACAGACGCATTCTTCATCGAGCGATAGCAAGCAATGCACTCACGGTTATCGCAACGAAAAAGTGTTCCATTGATTGGTCATGTGTGCGCCTTAAAAATGTGTTTTATATCGACCCCGAACCACCACAAAGCGAGCCAAACAACACACAAACCGACGGGAAGTTTTAGCAATAGACTTTGCCAAGCGACATCTGACCATTGAGCGCTCAAACCGAAGGCCGCAAGCCCTACAATTGTGGCAAACCCGAACAACCGAACAATGTTGATCTTGAACGGGTAAAGACGAGTAGCGTGGGTCAATAATCCTATAGCCACAAACCCGGAGCAGAACGCCTGCACAATGCCTGCACCAAATATCTCAAATTGAGGAATTATCAGCCCGTTCAAACCGACACACAGAATAGCTCCGGCCACCCACCATGGAATCGTATACCGGACATTGTGAGTGACGGTAAAGATACTCATCGCGACGTGACTGACGCCATGAAACATTACCGCGAGGCCAATAAACGGAACAATTCCGACAGCCGAGTGAAATTGAGGTGCCGCAAGAATTCGCACGATATCTCCACCCGCGGCTGCAACAGCCAGCCAGACAACGAGCAAGGCCGCAAGAATTTGGTCCGCGACTCGCCCCAGCTCTGCCTGTCCCGCCAACCCTTGCGCTTCGACTTCGCGCACCGCTTCTGTTGTCCAAATAGGCAAGACCGCGTTATTTAACAGCATCCCCAAAATCGCGACGGAATAGCAGACAGAATAAACGCCGACGGATTCGATGCCAGCGTAGGCCGCTAAAAACCATCGATCAGAAGAAGACATGACCCAGTATGCGGGAGCGGTCAAGAGCGCTGCATACCCAACACTCAAGACCGCTAGACGTTGCTCACGTGATAACCCTGACTTTGTGCGCAGGGCTCGAATGCCTGGACCACGCAACATGAGTATTGGAACCAGCCACGTCACCAATACTGCGAGCACAAGAGC